>CAMAJQ010000033.1 GCA_945835865.1 uncultured Clostridia bacterium | reverse complement strand
TGTTGTTTCAGATTTATAACGAATCCTTTCAGAACGGAAACTACGGAATGGGGAGCGCGATCTCCGTCATTCTGCTCGTGATTCTGTTCGCGCTCACCGTCCTCAACATGAAATGGGGCGAGGCAAAGGACTGACGGGGAGGCGAAACTATGCAGGTCGTAAAAAAATCGGATAAAATCGTCTCTCACGTTATTTTAGGGCTGGGATCTCTGATCATGCTGTATCCCTTCGCGTTCGCCTTGCTCGGAACTTTCAAATCGGTGGAGGGGTTTTACGAGGTCAGTTTCATCCCCGTTCCCGAAAGCCCGGCGTATCTGTTCGAAAACGTCGCGAAAATTCTGAAAAGAGAAGAGATCCTTCCCTCCGTTCTGCTGACGCTCGTCCGTTTCGCGTGGTACGCCTTTTTCGTCACGGGAACTTCCATTCTGGCGGGATACGTCTTTTCCAAAGTGAATTTCCGTTTCAAAAAAACGGCTTTCTACCTCCTCATGTCCTCGATGATGATCCCGGGCGTCGCGCTGCTCATTCCGCAGTATATCCTGCTCAGCAGATTTCCCCTCGTGGGAGGGAACGACGTCCTCGGCAAGGGCGGAACGGGATTTCTGGATAACCCCGCGATCCTGTTCGTGACGGGGCTGTTCTCGGCGTATAATATCTTCCTCGTCAGACAGGCTCTCGAAGGGATCGGGAACGAATACAAAGAGGCGGCGGAAATCGACGGGGCGAGTTTTCTGAGCGTCGTGTTCCGCATTTATATGCCCATGCTCAAACCCGTCATCGCGGTGATGGTCATTCAACTTTTCATAGGGCAGTGGAACGACTATCTGTTTCCCTTCCTCTTCCTCTCCTCGGGCGAACTGACCAAGCCGATCGGCGTGGTGTCGGTCAATATCCAGTCGGATTACCTGTACACGGCGGGGAGCGGAGGACTGATGAATTATCCGCTCGTCATGACGATGGCGGTGCTGATGATGATCCCTCCCGTCGCGGTGTATGTTGCGTTTCAGAAATATTTCGTCGAGGGGCTTACCGTCGGCGGAGTAAAATAAAATTTCTTCAGGAAAAATAACCCGCGCAAGCGGGAAAAAGAAAGGTGAAAGAAAAATGATGAAAAAAATGATGGCACTGATGCTGACTGCGGTGATCGGCTTCGGGCTCGTCGCGTGCAGCGGCGGCGGTTCGCAGGAACAGGAAGTCGAGAAAGAGTACCCGAGTTACAGTCGGGTATGGAGAACCTACGAGGACGAGGATATCGAACACGATACGGGCGAATTCGCGATCGACGGCGGATGGGGCTCCGTGGCGGATACCGCGTCCGGCGCGCTCTGCCGCGTGAAGACGGACACTCTGCACAACACGGCGTACACCGCCGTTGCGAGATTGCTCGTCAACGACAAGAGCAAGGCGAAGACGGTGGTTGCCGTTCTCCGCGTATTGGATTCCGAAGGCAGGGAACTCGGCAGAAGCAACGTGAGACTTTGCGACTTTACCGATAAACTGACCTATCAGGATTTCTCCTTTACGTTCGACGCGGGCAAGAGGACGGAGGCGACCATGGAGATCTACTGGCCGGGTACCGCTTACGTCCGCGCGATCGAATTCGGGATCGTCAGCAAGACGAAAGCCGACCTCCCCGACTTCACGCTCACGGGCAGAGAATTGCTCGGCGAGGAACTCGCGGCGGAAGAGGTTGACGTTGCGTTCGACGAGAACGCCCTTTATTATTTCGACCTGAACGCCTATATGGCGGAAACGGCGAATGCAGAACAGGCTTACGATATCGCAAACCTCGTCTGCACCCTGCAGGGGCTGGTCAATCGCGACGGGCAGAGACTGTTCGTGCGTTTCCAGGCGGCGAACGGATTTTCTTCCGATACCGACCGCTATTGGCTCGATTATCTGCGCAGCGAGGGGGGATATCTCGCGGGAAAATCCCTCGTGACGGTGCAGTCCCCCGCGACTCTTCTCCGTATTTTCGATCAATATTATCAGGGGTTTGCCGCCTGGGATCCGAGCGTTCCCGCTACGGTCAACGCCGTCGCTACCGCCTGCGGGGCGGACGATCTCCTTCCCGTACGCTATTCCGACACGGCGGACAGCCTCTATTCCTATATCGCGACCTCGGAGAATTTCAAACCCGTGACGATCGATCTCGGCGGAAAATTTACCGGCAAGGGCAAGATCTTCGGACTGAACGTCGATTCGACGGGCAGCCGGAAAAACGACGTCTATCTGTGGGCGAAAGCCAACTATCTCGACACGAAGAAGACCAACCCGCACATGATGGCTTACCACGTGGACGCCTACGCTTCCGATACGGTTTTCGCGCAGTATAACGATCTGCAGAATATGTTCCTGTCCAACCGCGATTACTATATCGCCAACAAGTGCTTCTTCTTCGATCTCTCCGTCATGTTTGCGGAAATTCCCGACGACGATCCCGATCAGCAGGGAATGGAGATCGACGAAGAAAAGGGAACGATCGACTATCAGACGTTTACGGAGATCATGACCGCGCAGAACGCCTACGCGGCGGAAGTCGATAAGGATAAGCCCATCGACGTCGGCGGATTTACTCCGTGGCATCTGAAATATACCCGTTTCACCAATCCGGAAGCCTCCGGCGAGGTCGCTTACGAGTGGGAGACGGTGTATCAGTTCTCGATTTACAACGCTTACGTCAACGCCGACGCGCCGAGTTATACCGCGATGGCCAACGCGTCCGTCTACATGAATTATCCCATGCAGGAGACTTACAGCCAGACGGCGAGCAAGGAGATCAAAGAGGACCTTCCCTCTTCTTCCGAACAGGGAGCGAACTATATCCTCTTCTATATGGGCGACTTCGACGCCTCTGCCTGGCTGAACACGGCGATGATCCGGATCTGGAACGACGAAAAGAGAGGGGAACTTCCCCTTTGCTGGACGTTCTCGCTGGATATCGCAAAGCGCGCGGGACACGTCGTGGATATGATGTACCGCACGGCGACCGCAAACGATTACTTCGTCGCGGGGGACAACGGAGTGGGATATCTCAACCCGCAGGCGCTTGAATCCGCGCAGTCGCAGAGCATGAACGGAGATCTTGCGTCCTGGGCGGCTTACAATAAAAAGGCGTATGAAAGATTCGATATCGATTATACGGGCTTCCTCGTTTCGAAGAGTTCCGTTTCGACGGAGATCGTCAGGGCGTACGCGTCCTTCTGCAAGGGCATGTCCACCAACTGGGCGTATATGGGGGAAGAGGTCGAAGGCTTCGGCATCTGCCGCTCGATCGATTACTCTTCCGTGGACAATCTCGTCGCGAATTTCGCAAAGAAGAAAGTCGGGGATGAAAGTTCCTTCACGAACGTCCGTTTCGTCCTGAGAAATCCTTCCGACGCGTACGCGATCTGGTCGCAACTCTCTTCCGAAAAATATCAGGAATACAATTTCAGACTCGTCGATCCGTACACCTTCTACGGGCTGATGGAAAGACAGAACAATGCGTAAGGGGGAAAAGAAGATGAAATCAAAGGGTAAAAAGATTTTATTATCGGCAATGTGCGGACTGCTCGCCTTTTCCGTCGGCGGGTTTATCCGGACCGGTCTTGCCGAGGAAAACGGCGCGCAGACGTTTTACCGCGGCGACACGGCCGCGATCGCCGCGACCTATGCCGGCAAGACGGCGGCCGCTCTCACGACGAAGACGACCGCTCCCGACGGAACGGACGGAACTTCTTATATTTACACCAACGAAAAGGGGGCGGGGGCGACTTATTCCTTCACTTCGTCCGCCGTCCTGGACGCCACTTCCTACGACGGCGCGAAATTCGTCGTCTACGTCAACGATCCGATGACGAGTTGGGATATTCAGTTCGGCGTCTTTTCCTCGTCGAAGGCAAAGAGCGGAAGCGAACTGATCGGCGACAATATCATGGACGTCAGCGGGATCCGTTGGGAAAAAGCCCCCGGCGCCGTGTCCGGTCTGACGGCGGGTTGGAACGAACTGATCCTTCCGCTGGACGATACGGAAACGTACGACGGCTTCGCGAGAACCAACTATATGCTTGACGCCGGCGCGAGAGCGGCGATGGATTCTTTCGCGATCAGGACCCATTCGGGCAGCACTCCTTTCGAGATGGGCGTCTATTCCGCCGAACTCGTGAAACTGTCCGACACGGTGAAGGTCGGCGTCCGTCCGTACGGGACGAAGATCGATCCCGCCGACGTCGCCGTGACCGTAGCGACCTACGACGATCTTGCCAAGGGGAGCGCTACGATCGAAGAGACGCAGTACGATACCTTCGGCTGCACCGGGTGGGGCGGATTCGCAAAGGTACTCACCCTCGACAAGGCGTACGATCTGCAGTCGATCGCTTCGTCCGGCAGGGGCGCGATGTCCTTCTATTTCTATATCGACAACGCCGATCTTTTGAGTCAGTACGCTGCGAGAGCGGATGCGGACGGATGGAATATCGACGTTTCCTCGGGTGAAACTTATTCGGACAGCCATAAGTTTTCCTTCAGAATCAATTCCGTCTTTTCGGATTGTTCGGTAGGATGGAATAAAATCGTTATTCCTTTCGCGACGGCGAACGAGATGAACGCTATGGACTGGTCGGACGTGCGTACCATCCGTCTCAACTGTACGGGGTTCGGCGTCAACGGCGGCAACACGGTCGCAGTGGCGGGGATCACCTTCGGCGTATCCGACGCGACGGCGATGACGGTGACGAGCAAGCCTGCCGACGTCGTGTTCAGCGTGGCGTCTTTCGATAACCTCGCCGTATCCTCCGCGGAAGACGGAGGCAAGACGTTCGAGGCGTATTTCGCGAACGGCTGGGGCGGTTACGTCTCCGTGGGAACCTTCGCGCAGGCGTACAACGCGTCCGCGCTGATCGCGACGGGGAAAGCGGCGTTTGCCTTCCGCTTCTATTTCCGCGACGAAGATTCTCTTGAGAAATACCGTGCGGTGACGAGTTGGAACGTGGATATCTCCTCCGGCGATTCCTATTCCGACGCGCATAAATATTCCTTCAACATTGCCGAAGCGTTCTCCATGTGCCGGGTCGGCTGGAACCGCGTGATCGTTCCCGTGACGCTTGCCGCCGAGAAGAACGATATGGATTGGACGAACGTGAAGTACGTCCGCTTCAATTCCACGGGCTCCGGACTCGCCGTCGCTACGTGGACGGGTCTGGGCGAACTCTCCGTCGTCACGACGAAGTATACCGCGCTTACCGTCGAGGGATATATTCCTCCCGAACCGGAAGACGAGGGGAATTACCGTGAAGCGTGCGAAGGCGATTCCGGACTTCACCTCGAAGGCTTTGAAGAGGCGTTCGGCGACGGCGTGACGGAAACGGGCAAAGGGATGTATCGACAGGGAACTGGCGCTCTCCGTCTCACCGGACAGGGCACCGCGGGAACGGGCAGAAAACTCGCTCATACTTTCGATCTTTCGGGGTACGACGCGATCTCCTTCGATCTGTACGTCGACGACGCCGCAACCTTCCTCGCGATGGCGGACGGACAGTTGGAAATGACCTCTTCCGGCGGGAAGAACGACGCAAACGAGTACCATTGGTCTTTGAAGTCCCTTTCTCTCAAAGACGGATGGAATTCCGTCACCCTTTATTTTGCGGACGCAGAACGGAGCGGAGAGGTGGATATTACCAAAATCGATTATATCAACTTCTATTTCGTCGGCCTTGCGAAAATAGTGACGACGGTGTTCGACGACCTGCACGCGCATAAGACGGAAGGCGTCGTGATCGAGAGTTTCGACTCCGGCTTCTCCACGCAGGTGGAAGCGGTCGTCGGAAAGGTCGGCAACGCGACCAATATGAGCGGTCAGGGTTGGGTCGCCAGGGTAAAACTCGGGACGCCCGTCGATATTTCGGACGCCGATACCGTTGCCCTCTGGGTATACTGCGGCGACGAGACGACGGTCAACGCGATCGCCGACACCGAAATCGAAATTTCGAGTTCGGGCAGATGCGACGCCAACGAACTTGCCTTCTTCCTTCCGAGAAATCTTCAGGTCGGCTGGAACTACGTGACCTTCTCTATCGCCGACGCGAAGAAGACGGGAGGGGACTGCGATCTGACGGCGATCAATTTCCTCGGCGTCGTCAAGACGGGTCTGCCTTACGTCAACGTTTATTTCGACGACCTCCGTGCGATCGAAAACCGTTTCGTCAATCCCGAAACGATTCAGCCGATCGTCAAAAAAATCATTCTCCCCTGCGATAAACTTGCAACGGGAGTGTTCGACGGACTTACCGTAGACGACGAAAACGCCAAAGAAGGCGTGGCGTCGCTCGCGACGAACGGGGCGAACGCCAACGAGGTGCTCACGGCGATCTTCGCGCCCGTCGCGACGGGACTTTCCCTCGCGGGCGAGAGAGAACTCGGTTATACCTTCTGGCTGTACGTCGATCAGGCGAGCAAACTGAACACCGTGCAGATCGAACTTTCGAGCAGCGAAGATTTCGACCGCTTCGAGTTGGAATGGACCGTTCCGACGGACGGACTGACCGACGGATGGAACTGGATCACGCTGAGGGCTTCCGAGGCGACCCGTTCGGGCGGCGTGATCGATGTCGACGCGATCGTCAGAACGAGACTGATCCTCTTCGGCAACGAGCCGATGACGATCAGACTCGATTGCTTCCAGATCGTCGATTCGACGGTCGAAGGCGCCTTCGATAAGGTGGAGACCAAAGTCGTTCTCGATCCGATCGCAGCGACGGAAGAAAACGTCTGCGACGAAGCGTGGGAGAATTCCGTGACGGACGAAACCGTCAAGAAAGAGGGATACAGTTCTGTCGCCGTGACCAACAAAGAAGGTCAGGAAACCGTCGTCGCGAAGAGGACGGTCGATTACGGCAAGACGGATCTTCTCATCGTCAACTATAAAAACAGCAACCGGTTCGGCGTGAGTTTCTGGCTCTTCGTCCGGGATATCTCCGCCGTCTCCGAAGTGAAATTCGCGGTCAGAGCGGGCGACGCGCTCCTTTCCTGGACTCTTGATGGTCTTGCGGACGGATGGAACTGGATCGTGCTCGACGTGGCGGGCGCGACCGTGGACGGCACGCCCGACGCGGATTCCGTTTCCGAACTGATCCTCACGGTGACCGCCGCGAGCGCGGAAGGGGGGTATAAAGCCTTCGCCGTGAACGTCGACCGCGTGAAGATCATCAACGCGGCGCTGGAAGAAAACCACGCCGAGCCCGCCGACGAATCGATTGAACGCGATTACGTGACGGAAAAGGGCATCATTGACTGCAACGAGA
>CAMAJQ010000032.1 GCA_945835865.1 uncultured Clostridia bacterium | reverse complement strand
AACAACGAAGCCCAATGGAAAAACCCGGAGGAAAACCCGGAAATTTCTGGAAGAATGGCAGCATCGAAGAAACAGACCGCCGGATCCTCTTCGACGCCTGAAGAACGGAAAAGGCGCAGCCTCATGCCGCGCCCGATCCCGGATCCTCGCCTTTTCCCGAGGAAAGGATCCCTCTCTTCTCCTTTACGCCCCCTCGAGAAGCATTTTGTCGGCGATCAACGCGATAAATTCGCCGTTGGTCGGCTTTTCGCTCGTGAGATAAGTCTGAACGCCGAAAAGATCGTTAATATTGCCGATCCTTCCCCGCGCCCATGCAACCTCGATGGCGTGCCGGATGGCGCGTTCCACTTTGCTCGGCGTCGTGTCGTATTTTTCACCGATCATCGGATAAAGTTTTTTCGTGATATTGTTGATGATATCGGGATTGTTCACCGCCATTTTGATTCCTTCGCGCAGGTAACCGTACCCCTTGATATGGGGAGGAATGCCTACGGAAATAAAAATTTTGCTGATGCGTTCGTCCAGCGCTCCGGGAAGAGGGCGCCTTCCCTCTTCTTTTTTCTTTCCGAAGAACAGTTCTTCCGTCCGACGAACGAGAGTCTGCGGCTCGCACGGTTTTGTCAGATAATACGCCGCACCCTTATCGATCGCCGCGTCTACGACCTCCTGACGCGTCAACGCACTGAATACGACGATTGCGGTATTCAGCCCTTTCTCTTTCAGTTTCTCGATCACGCCGAGTCCGTCGAGAGACGGGAGGATCAGATCGAGGATACAGAGATCCGCTTCCGTCCGTTCGACGAGAGACACCGCCTGTAACCCGTCCGTCGTTACGCCCGCCACCCCGAACGATTCGGAACGGGCAAACGCCGCGGCAATTCCTTCCGCCTGCATTCTGTTTTCCTGTGCGATTACGATTTTTTTCTTTTCCATTTTCCCTCCTTTTTCCGGACAGATTCTTTTGCCCGGCAACCGACGGTTTTTGAAAAACGCACGCCGAAACGGCGTTTCCGCATTTTTCGTGCCGTCCTTTTTTTTCTTCCTCTATTGTACCACTTTTCGACGAAAGAGGAAAGAATTCGCTTTGAGAAATATTGTCGCTCTTCGGGAATAATTGTCGAAGATTTTGGATTTGCCTTGCGTTTTCGACACGGAGTTTTCTTCTGACCGTCAGAGACTTCCGAACTTTGGAAAGAACGAAAAGCCTTTTTCACGCGCACGTGGTTTCCGGACGTAAAAAAAGAACGCCCGTAAAGCGTTCCTTATAGTTTTCCGTCGGAGAGACGATTTGCAGCCCCGTTTCCGCAGGAACCGACGACCGCGCCTGCCTGCAGGAAGGAGGTCGGCAAACCCGACGACGAAACGATTGATCTGCGTGGAATCACGGAAACGGCTCCACTCGTCGCAGATCAGATCGTAGATCTGCCGACGTCGATTTTTTCAGCCATGGAATTTTTTCAGCGAACGAATTTCGCCTGTTCGTCCGTCAGATTGGAAGGATCGTGATCTTCGTCGAGGTCGCTGAAAATCGTCATGCCCTTTTCCCCGAAAACCTTTCCGTCTTTCAGATAGAAGACGTTGGCTTTGCTGACGGAGACGATGAGTTTTTCTCCTTCCTCGCCGATAAAGACGACCTCGTTGATACGGACGCCCCCCTGAGACTCCAGCAGAACGACGTTATTATCCGCGTCCCAATCGGATTTGATCTGCACCCAACCGTCGGACGATTTTTTGAGTTCGCTCCTCGAGAGTTCGAAAGAAAACTCGTTTCTGCGCGTGGTGGCAGAAGTGCTCGTCAACGAGCAGACGGTCAGAGTTGCCGTATCGGGCGTGATCGCCCCGACGTTCACCCAGACCTCGCGGATCTCCTGATTGTCTCTCGTCACCGAGAAGTAAACGCCCTGTCTGGTCGCTTCGCTTTCGCCCTCGAGTTGCATACTCTCGATCGTCCATCCCGTCTCGAGTCCGGTCTTGACGACGAGGGGCTTCCTTTCACAGGAAGCAAACGCAAAACATGCCCCGACGGCAATGGTCGCCGCCGCTATCACGGATGCCAATTTTTTCATAATCGTATTTTCCTTTCAATTTCTTTCATTTCGATGAAGATCAGTCTTTCCTGTCTTCCTGCATCTTTTCCAACTCCTTCATGAAGGTGGAAATATCCTTGAATTGTCTGTATACGGAAGCGAAGCGGACGTACGCCACCTCGTCGATCCCCTTCAGCCCCGCCATGACCATTTCTCCGATTTGTTTGGAGGTGATCTCCTGATCGAGAGAATTATAGACCTTTTTGCTGATCTCGTCGACGAGGGCGTCGATCTTCCACATGGGGACGGGTCTCTTTTCACAGGATTTGATGATCCCGTTTTTGACTTTGTTCGGATCGAACGCCTGACGGTTTCCGTCGTTTTTCACGACGAGCACGGGCGTCGTTTCGATCGTCTCGTAAGTCGTGAAACGCTTTCCGCATTGAATACATTCTCTCCGACGACGGATCGCGGTCCCGTCGTCCGTCTGCCTCGAGTCAATCACCTTGCTGTCCGTACAGCCGCAAAACATACACTTCATGAACCTTCTCCCCGGCTTTTCTCCGCCTGACGTCCGCCGTCGGCGCGTTTCGCCCAAGTATGACAGGCTTTTTCTGAACGACCTGTCTTCTTTTTATCTATTTTAACCGATTTTTCGTCAAATGTAAATAGTTTTCGTTGCGGAAAAAGAAAAAAATTCTTAATTCTTGCGCTTATTCCGCCGTTTCAGGAAAAAAAAGAAAAGGAAACCCTTTTCCCGACGGAAAACGGCATGATTCGCCGACGAAGACGCATACTGAAAACGGTATGATTACGTTGATTCAGATCGTCGTCGCGACCTATTACGTCGCGATCAACGTCTATTCTTTTCTGCTCATGCAGTCCCAGAAAAAATCGAACGAGGACGGAAAAAACAATACCGTGCGGGACGGAAGCATTCTCGTCGCCGCCATGCTCGGAGGCGCGCTCGGCGTTTACGTTTCCATGTTCGTTTTTCGTTACAGAACGAAGAGCCTTTTTCTGATGGTGCTGATGCCCGTGCTGATCGTGATCAACGTGTATCTCCTCGTCACAGGGTTCCTGCACAATTTCTGGATGATTTCCGAGATGTGAAACCCCGCTCGGAGGTCTTTAACCGAAGAAGCCGTAATATTCCCGCAGCATGGTCTTCAGGACCTCGATCTGGCGGGATAGTTCCACCCCTTTATCCGTCTCTTTGACGAGGATGCGTCGATCGTAAAGTTTCAGGGTATGGACTTCGCTCTTCAGGTCGGCGGAATGTTCCACGACGTCCCTGCTGGACGTGAAGGGCGAATGGCTGACGAGAAACAATCCCTGCGAATTGTTGATGAGAGTATACCCCGCAATACCCGTCTTCGTGCGATAAGCCTTGGAAAGCCCCCCGTCGATGACGATATGGCGGCAATTCCCGCTTTCCGGCCGTTCCCCGTCCTTGACCTTGACGGGCATATGTCCGTTGACGATGATCGAATACCTGCCGGTGACGCCGAATTCTTTCAAGACCTTCAGACAGTATTCTTCCGACTTGACGAAACGGTAGTAAGGATCTTTGTTTTCCTCTTCGGTATATTGCTCGAAATATCTGGTGTAAACGCACATTTTATCCCGCCCGTAGAGGGGGGATTTTTTTCCGCACCACAGATACCACATAAAATCGACGGAATAGCGGTCTCCCCGCGCAGCCTGTCGGACGAGGGCGTCGAGGCGGTCGTATAACGCTTTTCCCGCATAAAACTTATCTCCGACGACGACGGGGGAAAAACTTCCGTCCTCTTCGGTAGGAACGCAGCCGTGCATCAGCAGGTTGCCGTTATAAACGCGATACATGCTCCCTTTATCCAGTAACAGGCGGACGTGCGCGTCCAACCGCGCGTTATTCTTGAATTCACCGACCAATATGTCGATCAACGCCTTTTCTTTCGGCGTGAGAACGTCGGAAGGATAAAGGATCCTGTCGTCCATGAAAAACTCGTGATGACGGCGGATGAGAGAATTTTCGAGTTTGAGCTGAATGACGGTGATCGCCTTGGTCATTCTGGCAAGCAGAGAATTCCGCTCGAAATCGCTCTCTTCGCCGAACACGTCGGAAATGGCGAAGGACGAACAGGGGTCCTCTCCGTATTCTTCCATGGCAAAAGTGACGAGAGGTCGGAGATTGATGCCGTAGCCGCGCTCGATCACCTGAAGATTGCGGTAAGCGCAGTTGATGCGGATGATGTTGCAGACGCACGCCGCATTGCCGAAATGCGCCCCCATCCAGAGCACGTCGTGGTTGCCCCATTCGATGTCCAGAGAGTGATACGCCGCAAGGCGGTCCATGATGACGTCCGCGCCGTTGCCGCGGTCGTAGATATCCCCGACGATATGCAGGTGATCTACGGCGAGCCGCTGAATGAGCCGGCAGGTCGCCACGATGAAATTCTCGGCGTTCCCGAGTTCGATGATGCTCAGAATAATATGGCTGTAATACTCCTGCTTATCGATGGAGTGATGAGGCATATTGATGAGTTCGTCGATGATATAACGGTAATCGGCAGGCAATGCCTTTCTCACCTTGCTTCGCGTGTACTTCGCCGCAACGAGTTTCGTCACCTCGATCAGGCGGCTTAATATCTCGGCGTAACGCTCTTTTTTATCGTCCCGCCCCGCGTATTTTTTCAAAACCCGTTCGGGATAATAGACGAGTGCGGCGAGGTCGTTTTTCTCCCCTTCGCTCAACGCGTCTCCGAACGCGAGTTCGATTTTCGTTCTGATGACCCCCGAGGCGTTCCGGAGGATATGTAAAAAAGTTTCCGATTCGCCGTGAAGATCGCTTAAAAAATGTTCCGTTCCCTTGGGCAGATTGAGAATCGCCTGAAGGTTGATGATTTCCGTGATTACTTCCTGCGGAGTCGAAAACTGCTTCGCGAGAAGTTCGAAAACCTCTTTTTTCTCCATTTCCGTCACCCTTTTCCTTCGGAAAGTCCATCTTCGGACCCGAACGGCGTTCAGCCGAGACCGACCCGCGCCGAAGCGTTCAGCGACAGGTCTGAAAAATTACCTCTCCTGTACTGCAGATATCCTTCCGCGCCGATCATCGCAGCGTTGTCCGTACAGAGCACCTTCGGCGGTAATACCAGTTTTACCGACTTATCCGTGCACATATTCGTCAACGTTTCACGCAGATATCCGTTGGCGGCGACACCGCCCCCGACGGTGAGAGTCCGATAACCGGACTGCTCGCACGCCTCCAGAGCCTTTTCGGCGAGGATATCGATCGCGGCGTGCTGAAAGGAACATGCAACGTCCGCCCGCGAATATTCTTCTCCCGTCTGCTCGGCATGGTGGACGTAGTTGATGACGGCGGTTTTCAGCCCGGAATAGGAGAAAGAATACCCGCCGACTCCCTTGAGCATTTTCGGCATAGGGACGACGTTTTTCCCTTCCCGCGCAAGTTTTTCCACGTTAGGACCGCCCGGATATTCCAGTCCGAGCACCCTTGCGACCTTATCGAAACTCTCCCCGACCGCGTCGTCCATCGTCGAACCGAGTACCCGGTAAGAATAATCGGCGTCTACGAGAATGATCGCCGTATGTCCTCCGCTCGCAAGCAGACTGACGAAAGGCGGTTCGAGGGTATCGTCGCACAGATACGCCGCCGCGAGATGTCCTCGGATGTGCGAGACGGGAACGAGGGGGACGGAAAGAGCGTAGGCAAGAGACTTCGCGTAAGACACCCCGACGAGGAGGGCGCCCAACAGCCCCGCGCCGTAAGTCACGCAGACGCCGTCGAGGTCGTTTAAGGATATGCCCGCATTCGCGATCGCCTTCTCCGTTGCGAGGGAGATGGCGGAAGTGTGCGCCCTGGAAGCGATTTCGGGAACGACCCCGCCGAAACGGATGTGTTCCTTACAGGAGGAAATGATTTCGGAAGAGAGAATCTCTCTTCCGTTCCGTACGACGGCAGCCGCCGTTTCGTCGCAGGAAGATTCGATTGCGAGCAAAGTGGCGTTCTGCCTGATCTGAAAGCGCGGAATCAAATCGGAATACATATTCGTTTCCTTCCGTCAGCTTTTTTTGAGATAGTCGATGATAAAGGGATCGAGATTGCCGTCCATCACCGCCTGAATGTTTCCCGTTTCGCAGCCCGTTCTGTGATCTTTCACCATGGTGTACGGACAGAAGACGTAACTGCGGATCTGACTGCCCCATTCGATTTTTTTGATCTCGCCCTTGATCTCGTTCGCCTCGGCAAGCCTCTCTTCTTCCCTGCGTTCCAGAAGTTTGCTCATCAACATGCGCATTGCCTGTTCGCGGTTCTGCACCTGACTGCGCTCGTTCTGACAGGCGACGATGATGCCCGTGGGAATATGCGTGATGCGGATGGCGGATTCCGTCTTGTTGACGTGCTGTCCGCCTGCCCCGCTCGAACGGTACGTGTCCACTTTGAGATCTTCGGGGCGGATCTCGATATCTCCTTCTTCCTCGATTTCCGGCATGACGTCCACCGAAGAAAAAGAGGTGTGCCGACGGGCGTTCGCGTCGAAAGGCGAAATGCGGACGAGGCGGTGTATCCCCTTTTCCGATTTCAGATAACCGTAAACGTTTTCCCCTTCGATGCGGAAACAGACCGATTTCAGACCCGCGCCGTCCCCTTCGAGACGATCGAGCTCGGTCAGTTTGTAACCGTGTTTTTCGGCGTAGCAGATATACATACGATAGAGCATTTCCGTCCAGTCGCACGCCTCCGTTCCGCCCGCGCCGGCATGGAGGGTAAGAATGGCGTTGCACCCGTCGTACTTCCCGCGGAGAAGGGTGCGGAGACGGATATCCTCGATATCCTCTTCCGCTTTTTCGAGTTCCTTGCTCACCTCTTCGAGCAGACTTTCGTCGTTTTCCTCGATGGCGAGGTTGACGAGTTCCTCTGCGTCCGACACGGCTTTTTTCGCATTGTCGTACACGGTGATCTTATTGCGGATCGCCTGAGCCTCCCGGCTGATATGCGCCGATTTTTTGACGTCCGACCATACTTCCGGCTTTTCGAGTTCCTCTTCGAGTTCCTTTAATTTAACGCGCTGATTGGCGACGTCAAAGAGAGTACCCTGCCTCTTCCAACGTCTTGTAAAGCCCTCTGATTTTTTCTTCGTAAACGTCCGTTCTGATCATGTTCGTAATCTCCTTTTTCTTTTTTCCTTCCCTCTGACGGGAGGATATTTCGTCCGCGCTTTCCGAGCGATAGAGGCAATGTTCTATTCCTTGTTTTTATTTCGGCAACGCGGGGAATGATTGGCCATTCCGACCGTTCGCGCACCCCTTCGTTCTCCTCTCGGACAAAGGCGCACGTTCTCTGATAATAATATACCAAAAAAACGCTTTCTTTTCAAGTAAAATCACCC
>CAMAJQ010000031.1 GCA_945835865.1 uncultured Clostridia bacterium | reverse complement strand
ATCCTTGATTCCGTGATCGCTATATAATGATCGTTTTATCGTCATATTGACCGCTCATTCAATGATATTTATACCCCTTCGGGTTCTGAAAAAGAGGAGTCCGCCCCTCCGATCGGCTGCTTTCTCTGCGTTAAGCATCCGCGGGGTATCGGGGTGGAAAAGGGTTTTGCTTTTCAGTCTTCGGAAACGGGGAGGGTGAGAAAATCACCGTCGACGTATATCGTCGCTTCCTCCGCGACGAAATGCAGAATACAGTATTCGGGATCATCCTTTCCGCCGTTCGGAAAGTGTTTTGCGAGAAAGTCTTTCCATAACCCGTCCTTTACGGATTTGTCGTTGACGATTTCCATTCGTCCGGTCAGCGTGACGCTGTCTCCGCCGAGGAAATAAGTCACTCCCGCTTTGGGATTTTTCCGGAAATGACGGACTTTCGTTCCGCTTGCGCCCGTAGAAAACCAGAATTCACGGATCCCTTTCGTTTGCAAGGGGGCTAAGATACAGATTCTCGGGTAGCCTTTTCCCGAAACCGATGCGACGGAGCAAAGATTGCATCGGGAGAGCAAGTCTTCCGCTTTTTCGATCAAAGGGTTTTTCATCATCGTTTCCGTCTCAAAAGTGTGCGGATAAGCCGTTCATCAGTCTTTTCGCGGTTCCGTCATGGCAAAGGGATTGAGTATTTTATTCAGAAGATCGTCGTCCAGCAGTTTTTTCTCGCGGACGAGATCCTTGATCCTGACGTTTTTCCGGAGGGCTTCTTTCGCGAGTTCCGCCGATTTTTTATAGCCGAGATAGGGACAGAGCGCGGTGACCGTTCCCACGCTTTCGTCAAGCAGTTCTTCACAGCGGCGGCGGTTGGAACGGATGCCCCGCACGCAGTTTTCGGTGAGCGTCTTCACGGCGTTTTTGAGGCAGACGAGAGATTCGAAAAGTTTATAAAAGATGACGGGCTCGAAGGCGTTTAATTCGAGTTGTCCCGCTTCTGCGGCGAGAGTGATCGTCGTATCGTTGCCGATCACGGAGAAAGCCACCTGCGTGACGACTTCGGGAATGACGGGGTTGACTTTGCCCGGCATGATGGAAGATCCGTTCTGCATGGCGGGAAGGGAGATCTCCTCCAACCCCGTTTTGGGCCCGCTGGAAAGAAGGCGGAGATCGTTGCACATTTTGGAGAGGGAGACCGCCAGCGTCTTGAGCGCGCCCGAGACGAAGACGAACCCGTCCAGATTCTGCGTGGCGTCGATGAGGTTTTCAGCGTGCGCAAGAGGGTAGCCCGTAACCGAGGCAAGGGCGGGAACGATCTCGTCGAGGTATTGTTTCCTGACGTTGACCGCCGTGCCGATCGCCGTTCCGCCGAGGTTGACGGAATACATTTCCGCAACGGCTTCCCGCAGGAGTTTCATGCACCTTCTGATCCCGGAGGCGTATGCGGCGAATTCCTGTCCGAGCCGGATGGGAACGGCGTCTTCAAGCTGGGTCCTGCCCATTTTGACGATGTCGTTGAATTCAGTTGCCTTTCCGTCGAGGGCGTCGGTCAGTTCGGAGACGTTTTTTTCGAGTTCCGAGGCGTAATCGATGACCGTCAGCCTTCCCGCGGTGGGAATGACGTCGTTGGTCGACTGCGAGCAGTTGACGTGGTCGTTGGGATGGCAGAGATACTCTCCTTTCTTGCCGCCGAGCAGTTCGGTCGCGCGGTTGGCGATCACTTCGTTGACGTTCATGTTTGCCGAAGTCCCCGCGCCGCCCTGAACGGAATCGGTGATAAAGTTCTTGTCGAATTTCCCCTCAAGGGCTTCGTCGCAGGCGCGGACGATGGCGTCCCCCGTCTTTTCGGGAATAAGCCCCGCGCGGACGTTGGTGATCGCCGCCGCCTTTTTGATCCTGACGATGTTTTTGATAAAGCGGGAATTGAGGGGGATCCCCGTGATGTGAAAATTCCGGTATCCCCGGTACGTCTGGACGCCGTAATAAGCGTCCGCAGGAATATCCAGCGATCCGATGGAATCGCTCTCCGTTCTTTTGTTGTCCGTCATGGTAAGAATGTCTCCGTTCGGGAGTTCCTTCCGCCTCCGTTCAAAGCAGGGGGATAGACGCGAGATAACTCACGTCTTCTCTCTTTGCCGCGTCCCCTTCGGCGAGGACGAAAATCTTCTTGTAAACGGTTCCGCCCGCCTTTTCCACGAGTGCCTCTAAGCCGAGCAGACTCGCGCCCGTCGAGATGACGTCGTCCACGATGCCGACTTTTTTGCCTTTCAGCAGATTGACGTCGTGCAGGGAAAGAAAAAGTTCCTGCGGCTTTCCCGTCGTGATGGAAGATCCGTAAGAAATGCCGATGCCGTCCTGCATATACAGTTTTTTAGATTTTCTCGCGACGGCGTAATAGGGTTGACCGAGTTCGCGCGCGGTGACGTGCGTCAGCTGCAATCCCTTGGATTCCGCCGTGACGAGCACTTCGCAGCCCTGCGCGAGTTTTGCGAGTTGTTTTCCGCAGTGTTCGGTCAGTTCCACGTTTCCGTGAAGATTGAAAAAGGCGATTTTCACGCCGCTGGGCAGGGGCAGAATGGGAAGATCCGCCTTCACGCCTGCGATATCGATGGTCAGAACGTTTTCATTCATATTGTTACCTCTTCAGGACGATTTTAATCGTTTTTACGGTTTTTTGCCCATTCCTTCATGCGGAGATCTTTAGAGAGGATCTTTTTGCGGAGACGGATGCTCACGGGGGTCACTTCGACGAGTTCGTCGTCGGCGATGAATTCGAGGCATTGTTCCAGAGACAGCGTGACGGGAGGAATGAGTTTCAGAGCGTCGTCGCTGCCGGAAGCGCGGCTGTTGGTGAGGTGTTTGAGTTTACAGACGTTGACGGCAAGGTCGTCCTCTCTCGAGTTTTCGCCCACGACCTGTCCTTCGTACACGTGGACGCCCGCCCCGATGAACAGGGTGCAGCGTTCCTGTGCGTTGAACAGCCCGTACTGCGTGGTCACGCCCGATTCGAAGACGACGAGGCTTCCTCTCGTCCTTGCGGGAATATCTCCTTTATATTCCTCGTACCCGCAGAAGACGTGGCTCATGATGCCGAAGCCCTTGGTGTCCGTCAGCATTTCGCTGCGGTAGCCGAAGAGACATCTCGCGGGGATCTTGAATTCGAGTTTCGTGGTGCCGCGGTCGTCGGCGGACATTTCGGTCAGTTCCCCTTTTCTCGCGCCGATCTTGTTCATGATGGCGCCCACGTATTCGTTGGGGACTTCGATGACGAGGTCTTCCATCGGCTCGTGGCACTTGCCGTTGATCTCCTTGAAAATGACCCGGGGGCGGGAAACCTGAAATTCGTATCCCTCTCTGCGCATATTTTCGATGAGAATGGAAAGGTGAAGTTCCCCTCTGCCGTAGACCTTGAAGGTGTCCGCGCTGTCCGTTTCCTCCACGCGCATGGAAACGTTGGTTTCGATCTCCTTGAAGAGCCTTGCACGGAGATGACGGGAAGTGACGTACTTTCCCTCTTTGCCCGCAAAGGGGCTGTTGTTGACCATGAACAGCATGGAGACGGTGGGTTCGTCGATGGCGACGAAGGGAAGTTGCTCGATGCAGTCGTTGGAGCAGATGGTTTCCCCGATATTGATTTTATCGATGCCGGAAACGGCGATGATGTCTCCCATTCCGGCGGATTCCACTTCGATGCGCTTGAGTCCTTCAAACTGATAGAGTTTGCCGACGCGCGCGGGAGAGGTCGTCTTGTCCGTATGGACGACGGTGATCGCCTGTCCGTCGGCGATCTTCCCTCTCACGATCCTGCCGATGCCGATCCTTCCGACGTATTCGTCGTAATCGACGTTGCAGACGATCGCCTGAAGGGGACCGTCCGAAAGTCCTTCGGGGGCGGGGATCTCCGAGAGAATGGTATCGAGCAAGGGGGTCAGATCGGTGCCGGGTACGGCGGGATCGTAGGAAGCCCAGCCCTGCTTTGCGCTGGCGTAAACGACCTTGAAATCCAACTGGTCGTCGTTTGCGCCGAGTTCGATAAAGAGATTGATGATCCCGTCGATGGTGGCGTTCAGATCGCCGCCCTTGTCGATTTTATTGATGCAGACGACGGGTTTCTTGTTGAGGGAAAGCGCTTTTTTGAGGACGTACCTCGTCTGGGGCATACAACCTTCCACCGCGTCTACGAGAAGGACGACGCCGTCCACCATGGAGAGGATGCGTTCCACTTCGCCGCCGAAATCGGCGTGTCCCGGAGTGTCGATGATGTTGATTTTCGTGTCCTTGTAAATGACGGCGGTATTCTTTGCGAGGATGGTGATTCCCCTTTCCTTTTCGATGTCTCCGCTGTCCATGACGCGCTCCGCAACGACTTCGTTGCTTCTGAAAATGTGGTTCTGCCTGAGCAGTCCGTCGACGAGGGTCGTCTTGCCGTGGTCGACGTGCGCGATGATCGCAATGTTTCTGACGTTGTTTCTGATATCCATACGTTTCTCCTGTTCTCAAACTCTTTAAGTATATATTTTGTCGCGAGATTTGTCAAACAAAACAAAAACTATTTTGAATCATCGTTGAAAAAAAATTAGACTTTTCGCCTGCAATGTGGTAAAATCAATATAAGGAATCATGAAAAAGATACTCATTATCGCCACGGGAGGGACGATTGCCTCCCGCCGGACGGAGACGGGGCTTTCGCCGCTGATGACGGTGGAAGAGATGCTCGCGTTCGTCCCGGAGATCAGAAAGATCGCGGACGTCGGCGTCGTTCAGCCGATGAATCTCGACAGCACCAACATTACCCCCGCCGACTGGCTCGCCATGGAAAAGTGCATCGAGGAGAATTACGACCGCTACGACGGTTTTGTTCTCCTTCACGGAACGGACACCATGGCTTATACCGCCGCGGCGCTCTCCTATCTCGTGCAGGAAAGCCCGAAGCCCGTCGTCGTCACGGGGGCGCAGCGTCCCATCGACATGGAGGTCACCGACGCGAAAACGAATTTTACGGACAGCGTCCGTTACGCCGTTTCTCCCGCCGCGAAGGGGGTTTCTATCGTGTTCGACGGGCGGGTGATCTGCGGCACGCGTGCCAAAAAAACCCGTTCTAAAAGTTATAACGCCTTTTCCAGCATCAATTTCCCCTATCTCGCCATCGTTTCGGACGGAAAGGTCGTCGATTACGGCATCGGGCGAAGCGCGGGCGAGCGCCCCGTTTTTTACAGGGAACTCAACCCGAGCGTCGGGCTTTTCAAACTGATCCCCGGGGCAAAAAAAGAAGTGCTCGATTGTTATTTCCGCCTGCACGACGTCGTCGTCATCGAGAGTTTCGGCGTCGGGGGAATTCCCGAGGGGGAGAACGCGGGCATTTACGGCGTCATCGAAAAATGGCGGGCGGCGGGCAAGATCGCCGTCGTCTGTACGCAGGTGATGAGCGAGGGGAGCGATATGTCCGTCTACCGCGTCGGGCTCAAGGGGAAGGAAGAATACGGGCTGTTGGAAAGTTACGATATGACGCCCGAAGCCGTCGTGACCAAACTCATGTGGGCTTCCGCCTGCACGAAAGACTGCAGCGAACTTGAAAAAATGTTTTATAAGACGATAAACAACGATATTTTATGTAAATAAGCAAAAGACAAAGGAGTTGAAAATGAAAAGAGGAGGAGGTTGTCAGAGCCTGAAAAAATTCGTTTCCTATTACAGGCCTCACAAAAAACTGTTTTTTATCGACATGGCGTGCGCGCTCGTCGTCTCCGTTTGCAATCTCGTTTACCCGTCCATCGCAGGGAGCATCGTCCGGAGCAGAGAGATACAGACCGTCCTGATCGGGTGCGGCGCGCTGCTTGCGATTTTCGCTTTGAAAGCCGCTCTCAATTACGTCATCGCCTATTGGGGACACGTCGTCGGCGTGCGGATCCAGGGAGATATGCGGAGCGAACTGTTCGCCCACTTGCAGAAACTTCCCTTTACCTATTACGACGAAACGAAAGTCGGGTCGATCATGTCCCGTCTCGTCAACGACTTGTTTGAGGTCTCCGAACTTGCCCATCACGGTCCCGAAGATCTCTTTCTTTCCGCGCTGACCTTTATCGGGGCGGAAATTATGATTTTCTGTATTCAGCCTTGGCTCGCGCTGATCGTCCTTTCGGTTGTCCCCTTGATCGTCCTGATCGCGGTGAAGCTTCGCCTTCAGCTTCTGAACGCCTTCAAGGTCTCCCGCGAGAAGACGGCGGAGATCAATTCGACGGTGGAGAGTTCCGTTTCCGGCATCCGCGTCGCAAAGTCCTATACGGCGGAAAAACACGAGCACGACAAATTCGAACACGCCAATCTGGAACTGAAGACGGCGCGCAGCGTACAGTATCGCGCAATGAGCAATTTCCAGACGGCGATGTCCTTTTCTCTCGATTTTCTCTATCTCGTCGCCCTCTTTTCGGGCGGTGCGTTTTACGCATACGGCAAACTGGACGTGTCCGGTCTGACCTCTTACGTCCTCTATATCGCCATGCTGATCACCCCCATCCGGACGTTCATCACCCTCTTCGAGCAGTTGCAGGAAGGGTTTACGGGGTACCGGCGTTTTCTCGAAGTGCTTGACGTCGCGCCCGAAAAGGAACCGAAACGTCCCGCGACCGTCGGCAAACTCAAGGGGGATATCCGTTTCGATCACGTTTCCTTCCGTTATAAAAAGGATGGAGATGAAGATAAAAATCTTATTTTAAACGACTTATCAATCGAGATCCCTGCGGGGAAGACGGTTGCTCTCGTCGGGCCTTCCGGCGGAGGAAAGACGACGCTTTGCAATCTCATTCCGCGGTTTTACGAAATCGACGGGGGAAGCATTACCATCGACGGCATCGACGTGCGCGACATGCGTCTTTCCGATCTCAGACGGAACGTGGGCATCGTCGCGCAGGACGTCTTCATTTTCAGCGGAACGGTGAGAGAGAATATCGCGTACGGCGATTTCGACGCGACGGACGAAGATATCGTGCGCGCGGCGAAACTCGCCAACATTCACGAGTTCGTCTCCTCTCTCGAGAACGGTTACGACACTTACGTCGGCGAACGCGGCGTCAAACTTTCGGGCGGGCAGAGACAGAGGGTCTCTATCGCGCGCGCCTTTCTGAAGAATCCGCCCGTTCTCGTGCTGGACGAGGCGACGAGCGCGCTCGACAACGTGACCGAAATGCAGATCCAGGACGCCCTCGAACGGCTGAGCGACGGGCGGACGACGGTCGTCGTCGCTCACAGACTTTCCACGGTGAAAAACGCGGACGAGATCATCGTTCTCGACTCCGACGGCGTGAAGGAGAGAGGAACGCACGAAGAACTCATGCGGAAGAACGGCGAATATGCGACGTTGTACCGCTACCAGTTCCGGGAAACGTGATTTCCCCGGACGGCGGTTTGAGAACGGAAAAATGATGGATCGTACGGAAATTATTTCTTATTTTAAAAAAGATCCCGTTCATTTC
>CAMAJQ010000030.1 GCA_945835865.1 uncultured Clostridia bacterium | reverse complement strand
AAACTCAATCCGAAGAAACGCGCCAACAAACCGAGAGGCGCTTTCGCTTCCGCGGTCAGGAAAGAACTGCTCGTCGGGGTGAGAAACAACGCGCTCGTCTCTCTCTTCGTCGTGACGGTCGTCGTTCAGCCGATTGCCGTCGAACTTCTTAACAAACTCTATTCGGCGATGAATACGAGATATCTCGGAACGCAGATGACGGTGGGTTTCAACGTGCTGATCATGCTGCTGATCACTTTGTCATCGAATATATCCATGGCGAGCACGTACAGCAGGGACGGTTCCGCAGGCTATCTCAATAAAGTCCAGCCGACCGATTACGCGCCGTTGCTCTTTGCCAAACTCGTCGGGAACCTCGCCGTGACTTTCGTCGGCGTCGGGGCGACCGTTCTCGCCTATTCGCGGTATACCGCGTTCGGGTGGGTCAACGCACTCGTCTTTCTCTCCGTGTATTCTCTCGCCGTATTTCATATTTTCCAGAGCGCGGAAATGGATATCATGAATCCGCAGACGGAGATTTACGCCACGTTCGACGAGCAGTCCAACAATCCGAACGAAAACAAATCGGCAATTCTCGTTTTCGTGATCGCCGCAGTCGCCACCGTTGCCGTCGTTTTCCTTTCGATGGAAGGGGTTGTCGGAGCATGGATCAAGATCTCTCTCTTTTCCGTCCTTCTCGCGGCGATGAAAATTCTTTCTTTCGCGATGAAAACCAAGGTCTTTTACAAGGAGAAAAACTGATCATGAAAAAAACGGTCGTCATCGCCATATTTCTCATTTACGTCGCGTCGATCGTCGTCGTGAATTTCTTCGGGCTCGAGATCGCGATCTTCGACGGGAATACCTACGTTTCGGAGATCCGTTGCGATAAACTGTTTCTCCAGTCGGAGAACGGGGGAGAGATCGAATACGTCAACGAAAAGGACGGGGTCAAATTTTTCTCTTTCTTTTTTGACCCGAAAGGGGAGCCTTACACCGAGTCCAATCTCGGCTCCAACCCGAATACCATCGTGCTTCTCTATCACGTATATCCCGAAAACGCCAACAACAGAAAAGTCAGTTTCGTCTACGACGATTCTTCGGAAGGAACCGATTGGGTCTTCGTCCGCGATAAGGCGTCCGTCATCTTTCTGACGCAACAGTCGTCCATCACGGTGACCATCCGTTCGACGGACGGTTCCAACAAAGAGGAAAAGATTTATATTTTCTGCCGGAAACCGAAAGATCCGGTTTTGACGGCGGACGCTTCGCCGCTCGGATACTTTTCATTCGGGCACGGTCCGGCAGTCGGATAAAACGGTAAAAGTCAGTTCGAAAATATATCAGTAAAAGGAGAAAAATATGAAAATGTTCTTCAGAAAACTTACCGCGCTCGCGGTGACCCTATGCGTCGCGTTGTCCTGCGCCGCGTCTGCTTTGTCCTGCGGGGGAGCGTTGAAACTCGAAGAGATTTCCGTTGTGAAAACTTCGGTGAAAACGGAAGCGGTCGTCGGGGAAACGCTCGATTTTTCCGAGATGAAAATCACCGCCCGCTACAACGACAAGAGTTCGAAAAATCTTACGTTCGACGACGTGACTCTCACCTGCGGGGGGAAGATCCTTGAGAAACGGGATACGTCCGTGACGGCAAAGACGGGAGAGAAAACGATCGAAGTCGTTTACGAATCCGCGAAGACTTCCTTTACCGTCCGCGTGACCGACCCCGACGGAAACGACGAGGACTTCGTCGTGACGGGCTATGAAAACGACGTCCGTCTGACGAGGTACAATTCCATCGTCGCCGAGGCGGGAACGGCGGTGTACGGCGAAGCCGAATACGAAGGGCAGTTTTTCAAGGAAGAAAACCCCGAATATTTCGCGGGGGACGACAACGCCTTCCTCTATCTGCCCCAGGTCACCGTTATGGATAACGAGACGGGCGTGTTCTTCACCCTCGAGAGGTTCAGATCGGTTTCCTCCGTCACCCTTAAGGGAGAGACGGACGTCCTTCTGACGGCGAAGAAAGTCGCCGATCCTTCTGCGAACGCTACCGGATTTTACGACGGCGATACGCTGTACGTCACTTCGTACGACGTGAAGAACGAATACGTCTTCACTCCGGACGCAGTCGGAAAGACTTTCGTTCTCTCCGTTCTTCCGTCGGACAGTTACGAGCTCAGCCGTCAGTTTTCCGCCGTCTCCGTGACCGTTACCGTCGTCGACGGCTATAACGTGTACGAAGCGAAGGATCTCGCCGTGATCGAGAATTCGTCCATTCCCGAAAGGATCGAGGCGTTTGCCGCGCTGAAGGAAGAAAAAGGACTTACGGACGTCAATGCGAAAGCCGTCGTGTTCCAACGCGACGTCCGCCTTACCGCGAGCGACATTCCGTCCGCATTCACCTACACGGTGAAAAAGCCTTTCAGTTACTATGAGGGCAGCGGCGAAGATAAAAAAGTGGTTGCGTCCTACGAAGAACAGACTTTCCTGCGCGATCTTACCTTCGGCAATACGACCTTCCTTTTCCTGCGCGAACTCGCGGGGAATGAATCGTTCTCGGTGATAGGTAACTATTATTCGCTTGATCTTTCCGCGCTTCCCCTCGTCGCTTCTTTCGATTCGGAAGAAGGCGTGGGATACGGCTCGGATTACTCGAACGCTTCGTTGATGAAGATCTGCGGAACGGACGAATCGATCAAATCCGATTTTACGGTATCGGGCAGAGTCGAAAACCTGAACGTGATCGGAAACGCGAACAGAAGCGAGTGGAAAGACGAAAACGACAATCCCGTTTATGCGGGAGGTCTTATCTTCCTGAAATCGGGTTTCTGCAAGCTCGATATCGATAACGTTCTGCTCAAGACTCTTTTCATCGCTTTATTCCCCGAATTCGAATGTTCGTTCAACGTTCACCACGTGAAGTGTTACGATTCTTACCAGTCGGCAGGGTATATGTGGGGCGCTGCCACGCTGAACATTTCGGAATCCAATTTCGAAAGAGCGGGCGGTCCGTTGTTTATTCTTACCCATTACAATCCGACCACGGATAAACATTCCTATCCCACCATGCATGCGGTCGATTCCACGCTGATCAGCAACGTGACGGGCAGCGAGATCTGGTTCGCCTCGATCGAAGGCGCTTCGGCGATCATTGCGGAAATCAAAAAATTCAACGCACTGTTCAATCCTCTCGGAAAATCGCTTACCACGACGGCGAACAAAAAGGAAGTCCTTAATCTGGTCTGCCTTCTCATGCCGAACGGCACGGGAACGAGCGTCATTTCCAACAACGACACGATGGGGCTTGCCGACATCACCGCGAACGGCAAAACGACCACTCTTTCCAGAATGGAGAATAATGCTTTCGGTCAAACCTTGAAATCGATCACGAAACAAGGCGCGCCGACGTTCAACGTCAACACGGAATCTCTGCTTTATTATAACGGGCAGACCGTTTCCTGGGCGCCGAATTTCGGAAGCGACGCATCCTATGCGGATTTTGTCGCAAGCGATCACCTCGCCCTCAACTATCAGGGGATCGGTCTCATGCTCGGCTTCTTCGCCGCGCAGGCGTAAAACCACAGGAAAAATCTATTTTTCCCCTTGCGGAATCCTTCCGCGAGGGGTTTTCTTTTTATAAAGCGGAAGATTCTTTTTGGGGCAGCCGCGGGATCGGCGCGGACAACGCACGCATTTTCCCGAACGGGAGAATTTTACGCCGAAGGGCAGGATAAGGCAGACGGCAAACAGCAGACAAAGATCGAAGGAGGTCATTTATTTTTTCTCCTGTCCGGACGCCCTTTCGTCCGGTGGTCGTTCTATGCAAAAAAATATGCGCGCGACGGACGGAATATGTCAAAACGGCTTTCAAAATCGTTGAAATGCTCTCCGCTTTGTGCTATAATAATATCGGAAAAAACTACCTTCCTTCCGTGAAGGAATCGAAATGCTCCGGAAGGAAAGAAGAATCGGAAAAGGAGTGTAAAAATGAGCGAAAAAAAGGAAAAACTCAGCCGCGGTGCCGAACTCGAAACAAAACTTTCTTTTAAAAAGACGTGCTATTTCGAAGAGTGCGACGAGCAGAAGAAAGAGGCGGTTTTCGCCTATGCCGAAGGATATAAAGCCTATCTCGACGAGTCCAAAACGGAAAGAGAGGCAGTCGTGACGTCGATCGCGCTTGCCGAGAAAAAGGGATATACCCCTTACCGCCTCGGAGATCCGATTAAGCCGGGCGACAGAAAATATTTCGATAACAGAGGCAAGAGTCTCGTGTTGTTCAAGGCGGGAAAAGCCGATCTTGAGAAAGACGGGGTGAGAATTCTCGCCTCGCACATCGATTCCCCCCGTCTCGACATCAAGCAGAATCCTCTTTACGAAGATTCCGGCATGGCGTTTTTGAAGACTCACTATTACGGAGGGATCAAGAAATACCAGTGGACGGCGATCCCCCTTGCTCTGCACGGGACGGTCGTTCTCGCCGACGGCAGCGTGAAGACGGTGAAGATCGGCGACGGAGAAAACGACCCCGTCTTCTACGTAAACGACCTCCTTCCCCATCTCGCAAGAGAACAGGCGCAGAAAACCATGGGGCAGATCATCGACGGAGAAACGCTTAACGTGCTCGTCGGCGGATATCCTTTCCGCGACGACGACGTGAAGGAAAAGATCCGCCTGACCGTCCTCAGCAAACTGAACGAACTTTACGGCATGACCGAAGAAGATTTTCTGAGCGCCGAACTTTGCGCCGTTCCTGCGTTCCGTGCCAAGGACGTCGGTTTCGACCGCGCGCTCGTCGGAGGTTACGGACACGACGACAAAGTCTGCTCTTATCCCGCGCTTACCGCACTTCTCGACGACGGGAGCGACGAGCATACGGTCATGGTCGTTCTCGCCGACAAAGAGGAGATCGGCAGCGAAGGCAATACGGGAATGCAGTGCGCCCTTTACGAGGACGTGATCAACGCGCTTGCCGCCTCGCAGGGAAAAGATCCCGCGGCGGTCAGAAATGCAAGCGTATGCCTGTCGGCTGACGTGACGGCGGGATACGATCCGAATTTCGCATCCGTTTACGAGAAGAGAAACGCCAGCCTCGTCGGGTACGGCACTGCGGTGTGTAAATTTACTGGATCGGGCGGCAAGAGCGGCTCGAACGACGCAAGCGCCGAACTGATGGGCAGAATCAGAAAGATTTTTGCCGAGAACAAAGTAATCTGGCAGACGGCGGAACTCGGCAAGGTCGACGCGGGCGGCGGCGGAACGGTCGCCAAATACGTTTCGAAAATGAACGTGGACACCGTCGATATCGGCGTTCCCGTCATTTCCATGCATTCTCCTTACGAAGTGATTTCCAAAGCCGACCTTTACAGCACGTACGAAGCGTTCGTCGCTTTTCTGAAATAATATGACCGCAAAAGAGAGATTTCTGAAATACGTCACGTTCCATACGACTTCGGACGAAAATTCCTCTTCCTGTCCGAGCACGGAGGGGCAGAGGACCTTGCTTTCCTTTTTAAAGGAAGAACTTCTCGCAATGGGAATTGCCGCGGAGCAGGATGAAAACGGCTACGTAACGGCGAGGATCCCTGCAAATGCGGAAGGTTTGCCTGTTCTATGTTTTCTGGCGCACGTCGATACGTCGCCCGCCGTTTCGGGTGAAAACGTCCGTCCGCGGGAGGTCGTATACGAAGGAGGGGATATTCCCCTCGGAAACGGAGTCACCCTTTCCGAAAAGGACAATCCCGATCTGAGAGAACTGATCGGAGAAACCCTGATCGTAACGGACGGAAACACTTTGCTCGGGGCAGACGACAAGGCGGGGGTCGCAGAGATCGTGACCGCTGCGGAAAGAATGGTGAACGACCCCTCTTTCCGGCACGGTGAGATTGCGATCGCATTTACTCCCGACGAAGAGATCGGCAGGGGAACGGATCTGTTCGACGTTGAGAAATTCGCCGCCGATTTCGGATATACGGTGGACGGAGGAAAACTCGGGGAGATCGAATACGAAAACTTCAACGCCGCAGCGGCTACGATCGAAGTGAAGGGATACAGCATTCATCCGGGCGGAGCGAAGAACAGAATGAAAAATGCCGTCGATCTTTTCTGTGAATTCCACGACCTGCTTCCCGAAGCGGACCGTCCCGTTCACACGGAGAATTACGAAGGGTTTTACATGGCGGACGAACTTTCCGCCGACGTGGAAAAGGCGACCTGCAAATACATCATCCGCGATCACGACGGGGAGAATTTCCGTCGCAGGAAAGAGTTTTTCCTCTCTTGTGCGGACTTTTTGAACGGAAAATACGGAGAGGGAACTTTTACGGCGACGGTCAAGGACAGTTATTACAACATGGCTTCCGTCATCCGTGAAAACTTTCATCTCGTCGAAAACGCGCGCAAAGCCATGAAAGATTGCGGTATCGAGCCGATCACCGTTCCCATCCGGGGAGGCACGGACGGCGCGAGGCTGTCTTTTCTCGGGTTGCCCTGTCCCAACCTTTCGACGGGCGGCTATAATTTCCATTCCCGTACGGAGTTTATTCCCGCGGGCGCGCCCGATCGCATGACCGAAGTTATTTTAAAGATCGTTTCCCTCTACGCGGAACGGCAATAAAAGATCCCGGAGAAGGGAAAACGGAATGAGTTTACTTGAAAACGTAAAATCCCCCGCGGACGTAAAAAAATTACGGGTGGACGAACTGAATATCCTTGCCCGAGAGATCCGGGAACGGATCGAAGAGGTCACTTATGAAAACGGCGGGCATCTTTCTTCTAACCTCGGTATGGTAGACGTTACCGTCGCGCTTTACTACGTTTTCGATTTCCCTAAGGATAAACTTCTCTTCGACGTGGGGCATCAAGCCTACGCGCATAAAATCCTGAGCGGAAGAAACGATCGGTTTGATACCATCCGGAAGAGGGGGGGGCTGAGCGGCTTTCCCTTTCCCGAAGAAAGCGAGTACGATCCCTTCTGCGCGGGTCATGCGGGAAATTCCGTTTCCGCAAGTTTAGGTCTATGCCTTTCCCGCGATAAACTCGGCGAAGATTACAACGTCATCGACGTGGTGGGGGACGCCTCTCTGTTTAATGGTGAAAATCTCGAAGCGCTGACTTCGGGAGATAAAAAACCGCGGAAACTCATTCTGATCTTCAACGACAACGGCATGTCCATATCGGTCAACGACAACGGACTGTATAAATTTTTTACCCGCATCGCGACGAAAAAGTCTTACGGCAGGGTAATGGCGTTGGCGGAGCGCCTGGTCGGGAAAAAATGGATCGGTAAACAACTGAAAAAAATGAAGCGGTCGTTTAAGATCCGCCTGAACAGGACGGCGATTATCGAATCGCTCGGGCTGAAATCCGTCGGTATTTTCGACGGTCACGACATCAAGGAGATGGTACGGCTTTTCGAGGGGCTGAAAGACGGAAATTCGGCGGTTCTCCTCCATCTGCGAACGAAGAAAGGGAAGGGGATGGCGGAAGCCGAACGGAACGCC
>CAMAJQ010000029.1 GCA_945835865.1 uncultured Clostridia bacterium | reverse complement strand
AAAACCTCCCCGCCCACGGCGACTGCCGCCGCATCGTCATCCTGCCGAGCACGCTGGTCGTCCACCTGCCTGCCGCCGGTCTCGCCCGCCGCCGCATCGATCACCGCGAATAAACCTACACAATCCCCGTCGGGCAGATAATCGACGTTCAGATTGACGAAATCGGGTCTGGAGAGGAAATTGAAAAGGGTATGCCGGAGAGCAAAATCGACGAGAGGAGAAACCGTTCCTTCGTGTCGCCCTTTGTCGACGAGCTGCCCGCGGAGCCATCCGGGATTTTTTTTCGCAAATTGCGCCATAATCAACGGATCGAAAGACTGCACGGCAAATTCTCCCCGATAACCGGAAAGCAGTTCCGCGGTTATTTCCGAAATCGTCTTTTTATCCTTCCGGCTCTTGATCTCGACGAGCAGAGGAACGCGTCCTCCGACGAAGGAGAGGAAATCCGCGAAAGTCGGGATCTTTTCCTCCGTCCCGCCCAACCGGAGAGTTTCGAGTTCGCAGAAAGGAACGTCCCCTATCATGCGCGAATCCCCCGTCATGCGGGCGAGGCAATCGTCGTGAAAACAGACGGGGACGAGATCTCTCGTCAACTGGACGTCCATCTCGATCGGCACCCCTTTTTCAACCGCTTTCCGATAAGCCGCCATGCTGTTTTCGGGCGCGACGTCGTCGAAAAGTCCGCGATGCGCCACGGGGCGGCGAATCAGCCAACTGTCTTCTGTGATCCTGCTCTTCTTTCTTCTCATATCCGTTCACCTCTCGTCCGGAGGGCGACCGACCGCCCTCGAACGTTTTCATTATACGCCGGGAAAAGAAAAAAGTCAACCGTTTGCCTTTCTCTCTTCCTTTTCTCCGAAATCTCCGAAAGCCCGTCGCAAACGGTTGCATTTGGAAGCGTTTTGTTATATAATTATACTGAATATTTTTGCGCCTTGTCAGGAAAACCGCCTCCCCGCGAAAAAGGAAAAAGTCATGGCATCTACCGTAAAAGAAAACATCAGAAATTTCTGCATCGTCGCCCATATCGATCACGGCAAGTCGACGCTTGCCGACCGCATCATGGAAATGACCGGTCAGGTTGCGGAAAGGGATATGGAGGAACAGCTTCTCGATTCGATGGATATCGAACGGGAGAGAGGAATCACCATCAAACTCACTCCCGTGCGCATGGCGTATCGCGCAAAGAACGGGAAAGATTACGTCTTCAACCTGATCGACACTCCGGGGCACGTCGACTTCACCTACGAAGTTTCCCGTTCTCTCGCGGCGTGCGAAGGGGCGATCCTCATCGTCGACGCAACGCAGGGCATCGAAGCGCAGACCCTCGCCAACTGCTATCTCGCGCTCGACAACAATCTGGAAATCATGCCCGTCATCAACAAAATCGACCTTCCCTCCGCCGACCCGGACGGGACGGCAAAGGAGATCGAAGACGTGATCGGTCTGGACGGATCCGCCGCCCCCCGCATCTCCGCGAAAAACGGCGTCAATATCGATCAGGTCCTCGAACAGATCGTCGCGCTGATCCCCCCGCCGCAGGGAGACGACGACGCCCCCCTGCAAGCCCTCATCTTCGATTCCTATTACGACAATTTCAAAGGGGTCATCTGTTTCGTCCGCATCGTGGAAGGAACGGTCGCTCCGGGCATGAAGATCAGGACTTTTACGGGGAGCAAACAATTCGACGTCACCGAAGTCGGGACCTTCAACCCCCGCCTCCTGCCCAAGAAAACGCTGTGCGCCGGGGAAGTCGGCTACATCGCCGCGAGCATCAAGAGCATCGAAGATATCAACGTGGGCGACACGATCACGGGGGTAGACACCCCTGCCGCGCATCCTCTTCCGGGATATAAAAAGGTACAACCCGTCGTCTTTTCGGGTATTTATCCCCTCGACGGTTCCCGCTTCAACGATCTGAAAGAAGCCCTCCTCAAACTCAAACTCAACGACGCTTCCCTCACCTTCGAACCGGACAGTTCGGACGCTCTCGGCTTCGGATTCCGATGCGGTTTCCTCGGTCTTCTGCACATGGAGATCATTCAGGAACGGATCGAGAGAGAATTCGATCTCGATATCATCACGACCGCCCCCTCGGTCTCCTATCACGTCTATCTGACCGACGGGACGATGGCCGTCGTCGACAACCCCAGCCGTTTCCCCAACGTCTCGAGCATCGAGAGAACGGAAGAACCTGTGATCGAAGCGAATATCTTTACGCCCCCCGATTACGTCGGCGCGATCATGGATCTGTGCCAGGACAAACGCGGGGTATTCACCGATATGACTTATCTCGACGCCAAGCGCGTCAGACTGAAATACAGACTTCCCCTGAACGAGATCATCTTCGATTTCTTCGACGGACTCAAGAGCAGAACGCGCGGATACGCGTCCTTTGACTACGAACTCGCGGGATATGAAAAAAGCGAACTCGTCAAACTGGATATGCTTCTGAACGGAGACGTCTGCGACGCTCTGTCCGTCATCGTCCATAAAGACAAAGCGTACGCGAGGGGGCGAGCCCTCGCCGAACGACTGAAGGACGTCATTCCCCGCCAACTCTTCGAAGTGCCCATCCAGGCGGCGGTCGGCGGAAAAATCATCGCCCGCGAAACGGTCAAAGCCATGCGGAAAGACGTTCTTGCCAAGTGCTACGGAGGCGATATCACGAGAAAGCGCAAACTGCTCGAAAAACAGAAGGAAGGAAAGAAGAAAATGCGGCAGTTAGGCTCCGTCGAAGTGCCGAGCGAGGCTTTCATGTCCATTCTCAAACTCGACAGTTCGGACGACTGAGATCCGGGAAACGCCCCGACTTCGGATCGCCGACGACTGAAAAACCCCGTATAAGCCGATCGTCTGCCCGTTTGATCTGATGCACACGTGAGCGGACGAACATACGAACGACGGCGGGCGTCCTTTTCCCCGCCGAACGGAGACAACGACATGAGCGGAATTTACGTTCATATTCCCTTTTGCAAACAGAAATGCACCTATTGCGATTTTGCGTCCTACCCGCACGAAACGGGAAAGGCCGACCTCTATTTCGGCTGTCTTTACCGCGAGATGAAAGGAAGGGCGGAATCGCTGAAGGACTACGGGTTCGACACCGTTTATTTCGGCGGCGGAACTCCCTCTTTTGTCGATCCGAAATATATCGTCGGAGGAATGAAGCAACTGAGAAATCATTACCGGATCAAAGACGGCGCCGAGATCACCATCGAGATGAATCCCGGCACCGTGACGGCGGAAAAACTCGCCCTCTATAAAAAAGCGGGATTCAACCGTTTCAGCGTCGGACTTCAATCGGCGGACGACGAAACGCTGCGCAAACTCAACCGTATCCATACCGTCAGAGACTTTCTCGATGCCGCCGCCCTGCTCAAAGGGGAGAACTTCAGCGCGGACGTTCTCATCGGACTGGAAGGACAGACGGAAGAGGACGTGAAAAAATCGATCGATCTCGCCGCGGATGCGGGCGCAAGCCACGTTTCCATGTACGCCCTGAAACCCGAAGAGGGAACGCCGATGTTCGGGAAATACCTCAACGGCGATCTCCCTTCCGAAGACGAGACGGCGGACCTCTACGACTTCGGTGTGAAGCACCTCGCGGAAAAAGGGTTTGAAAGATACGAGATCTCCAATTTCGCAAAACCCGGATTTCAATCGGCACACAACCTCAATTACTGGCACAGAGGTCAGTATATCGGCTTCGGCGTCTCCGCGTCCTCCTTCATCGGCGAGAGGCGTTTCACCAACACGGAGAGCATCGACGAATACACCGCCTGTATTCTCCGCAACCGCGTCGCCGAAATTTTTTCGGAAGAGATCGAGGGGGACGAACGGATGTTTGAATACGTCATGCTCGCCCTGCGCACGTCGGAAGGGGTGAACAAACGGGACTTTGCCTCGAAATTCGGCGTATCCTTCGACGAGCGTTTCAAGACCGCCCTTCACGACACCGCAAAGTGTCTCTCCGTCACCGAAGAGCGCGTTTCCGTTCTCCCGGAATATCTTTTCGTTCAGAATCAGATCGTCGTTCATTTCATGAACTGAAGACGGCGACACCTCCCTCCCATTATCAGTTTTTCGGAGAAAAAAATGTCAGATTTCGTCCATTTACACGTTCATACGGAATATAGCATCCTGGACGGCGCGGCAAGGATCGCGGCGGTCACCAAGCGTGCAAAAGACCTCGGGATGTCCGCTCTTGCCATCACCGACCACGGCAACATGTACGGCGCGGTCGCTTTTTTCGACGCCTGCGAAAAAGTCGGGATCAAAGCGATCATCGGAACGGAATTTTACGTCTGCGACGATCTGACGGTCAAAAAAGGAAAGACCAAACTCAACCACCTCGTTCTTCTGTGCAAAGACGAAACGGGCTATAACAACATCTCCCTTCTCAACGCGATCGCCTTCCGGGACGGTTTCTATTATAAACCGAGAATCGACCTCAAGACCCTCCGGGAGCATCACGAGGGACTCGTCTGCCTTTCGGCTTGCCTTGCGGGAGATATTCCGCAAGCCATCCTCAACCGTGATTTCGAAGAGGCGGAAAGGCTTGTCCGATGGTTCAAAGACCTGTTCGGGGAAGATTTTTATCTCGAATTGCAGGATCACGGACTACCGGAACAGGTGGAAGTCAACCGTTATCTGCGCTCGTTTGCCAGAAAGTACGGCGTCAAACTCGTCGCCACAAACGACGTGCACTATATCGAAAAAGAGGACGCCCTTTCGCAGGACGTTCTGATGTGCGTACAGATGGGCGCCGATTACGACGATCCCAACCGTCTCCGTTTCCCCTGCGACGAATTTTACCTGAAAAGTCCCGAACAGATGGAAGCGCTTTTTCCGGGCGATCCGGACGCCATCGCCAACACGGTGGAAATCAGCGAAAAATGCAATTTCGGCTTCGTGTACGGGCACTATATGTTCCCTCATTACACGCCCGAAACGGGAGAGGAGCCCCTGACCTATATCCGCGGGCTGATCGACGAGGGCATCCGCAAAAAATACGGACGGGAAACGCCGGAGATCCGCGAACGCATCGAAAGCGAACTCGCCGTTATCGTCAAACAGGGTTTCGTCGAATATTTCCTCATCGTATGGGACTATATCAACGCGGCGAGGAATATGGGCATTTCCGTCGGGCCGGGGCGAGGCTCGGGTGCAGGCTCGATCGTTGCCTATCTCATCGGGATCACCAACATCGACCCTTTGAAATACGACCTCTACTTCGAGCGTTTCCTTAACCCCGAGCGCGTCTCCGCGCCCGATTTCGACGTCGACTTCGAAGATAGCCGACGCCAGGAAGTCATCGAATACGTCCGTCAGAAGTACGGTTACGACCGCGTATGCAAAATCGTCACCTTCGGAACGATGGCGGCGAAAAACGCCATCAAGGACGTCGGTCGTGTCCTGAAAATCCCGTACGCCGAACTTGACAAAGTCACCAAAGCCATCCCCTCGAAAATCACCAAAAACGGTGAAGATATCGAAATCAAACGCCCCTTTATTCTCAAGAAGGTCTTCGGGCAATACCACCCCAAAGCAGGAGACAAGGACTTCGGAGTCGATTATTCCGTCCCCGAACTTCTGGAGTTATACAATGAGAACGCCGAGATCCGCCGCGTGGTAGACATCGCCATCAAATTGGAGGACTCACCGAGACAGGCGAGCACGCACGCCTGCGGGGTCATCATCGGCGCGGACGTTCTTGACCGCCATATGCCTCTCGGAAGAAACGGCGAGGATATCACGAGCCAGTATACGGGCGTGGAACTCGAGCATCTCGGGTTTCTCAAAATGGACTTCCTCGGACTCAGAAACCTTTCCGATATCAAAATGGCAATCGAATACATTCACCGCAACCACGGGGTAGAACTCGATTTCGACCGCATGAGTTACGACGACCCGAAGGTGTTCGACCTTCTCTCTTCGGGCAATACGAAAGCCATTTTTCAGATCGAATCGGGAGGCTTTCAGAAATTCATGAAGGAACTCCGCCCGACCTGTCTGGAAGATATCGTCGCCGCGGTGTCCCTCTACCGTCCCGGTCCGATGAACTCCATTCCCCGCTTCGTCTCCTGCAAGCACAACCCCGAACTCATCACCTACGCCCATCCCCTGCTGGAACCCATTCTCAAACAGACCTACGGCTGTATCGTCTATCAGGAGCAGGTCATGAAAATCGTGCAGGCCCTCGCGGGATATACCCTCGGACAGGCGGACATGGTCCGACGCATGATGGGAAAAAAGAAAGTCGACGACATGATCAAGGAAGAGGTCATCTTCATCAACGGCAAGCCGGAAACGGTCGACAAACACGGCAAAGTATCCACTGCGATCGACGGCTGTCTGAAGAGGGGCGTTCCCGAAGACGTCGCCCACAAGATCTGGGACGAAATGAAGGACTTTGCGAAATACGCCTTCAACAAATCGCACGCCGCGGCGTATTCCCTCGTCACCTATCAGACGGCGTATCTGAAATGCTATTACGAAGCGGAATTCCTGACCGCCGTTCTGAACAACCGCATCACCAATATCGAAGAGATCAAGAACTACGCGACTTACGCCAAGGAAGAAGGCATCGCCGTTCTCCCGCCCGATATCAACGAGAGCGTCGGACTCTTCTCCGTCAAGGACGGAAAGATCCGCTACGGACTCGCCGCCATCAAGGGAATCGGGCTGACCGCGATCGACAGCATCGTCGCCGAAAGGGAAAAGAACGGGAAATACCAGTCCTTTGAAAATTTTATCTCCCGCTGCGAGAGCAAAGTCCTCAACAAACGGCTGGTCGAAAATCTCATCTACGCCGGCACCTTCGACCGTCTCGGCAGAACGAGAAGCCAACTGATCGCCGTTTACGAGGAACTGATCGACCGCGTTTCCATCATTGCGAAGCAGAGGGAAAGCAATCAGATCAGCCTGTTCGGGGATTTTATCCGCGAGGACACGGCTTTTACCGTCCGCTATCCCGAGATTCCGGAATACGACAGCAAGACGAGGCTCACCCTCGAAAAGAACGTCACCGGCATCTACGTCACGGGGCATCCCCTCGACGGCTATATGGATAAATTCAAAGACTGCACCTTCACCACCGAACTCCTCGCCGATTACGACGAGGACGAGGACGGAAACGTCGTGTACGGCAACGTGGAAAACGATATGCCCGTCTATATGGGCGGGATCGTTACCGCGGCGGACAAAATCACGACGCGCTCGGGCAGCAACATGCTCTTTGCCACCGTCGAGGACGTTTACGGCGGAATCGAATGCGTTTTCTTCCCCAAAAAATACGAAAAATACAAAGATCTCCTCCGCGTGGAAGAGATCGTCAAAATCACGGGCAGACTTCAACTCCGCGACGGAGAGAAGCCGAGCGTCATCGTGGACAAGGCGGAAAACCTCAACGACGCCTCTGCGGAAAACGCGACGGAGGAGAAACCCAAAGAAAAGAGAGAATACCTCGGACTCGTTTTTAACGA
>CAMAJQ010000028.1 GCA_945835865.1 uncultured Clostridia bacterium | reverse complement strand
CGTACCGCTGTATTCGCAAACGATAGCTTCGCCCTTGGGTTTGCGTGCTTCGAAAAGCTCTTCAACTCTCGGCAGACCTTGAGTTATATCGCCCGTGGACGCGATACCGCCCGTATGGAACGTTCTCATCGTAAGCTGAGTACCGGGTTCGCCGATGGACTGCGCCGCGATGATACCGACGGCTTCGCCGATCTGAACGGGAAGAGAGTTGGACATGTTCTTTCCGTAACATTTCGCGCAGACGCCGTATTTGGATTTACAGGTAAACACGCTTCGGATGGTCACCTTTTCAATGCCCGCTTTGCAGATCTGTTTGGCTTTTTCTTCGGTGATCATGACGTTCGCGGGGACGATGACCTCGCCCGTCGCGGGATCTACGATATCGAGGGGAGAAAATCTTCCGTTGATCCTGTCTTCCAGGCTCTCGATGATCTCGCCCTTGGGTCCCTTGATCGCCTCGATCTCCATACCCTTTCTGTCTCCGCAGTCGTCTTCGCGGATGATGACGTTATGCGAAACGTCTACTAATCTTCTCGTCAGGTAGCCGGAGTCCGCCGTCTTCAACGCCGTATCGGCAAGACCTTTACGTCCGCCGTGCGAGGAAATGAAGTATTCGAGAACGGAAAGCCCTTCACGGAAACAGGACTTAACGGGAATTTCGATGATCTTGCCGTTCGGGTTGGTCATCAGACCTCTCATACCGGCAAGCTGCTTGATCTGGTCGATGGAGCCGCGGGCGCCGGAATCCGCCATCATCCAGATGGGGTTGAATTTACGCAAGGTCAGCTGCAGGACCTTGGAAACTTCGGCGGTCGCCTTCGTCCAGATATCGACGACGGCTTTATATCTCTCGTCGTCGGTGATGAGACCTTTCCGGAATTTCTTTTCGATACCGATGACGTCTTCGCTCGCCTTGTTGATGATCTCCTTCTTGCCCTCGGGGACCTGCATGTCGAAGACGGAGGTCGTGATGGCTGCGATGGTAGAATAACGGTAACCGAGCGATTTGATATAGTCGAGGGTGTCCGCCGCACAGACGGAGCCTCTCGATTTGAAGCAGGCGTCGACGATTTTCTTCAGCTGGCTCTTGCCGACGAGGAAATTGATGACGAACTGCAGATAACTGTCGGGGTCGTTTGCGTCTCTCTTGGAGAAGCCCGATCCGACGATATCCTGCGGGATCCCCTCGTTAAAGATGATTCTGCCCGCGGTCGTGCGGATGACGCCCGTGTGTCTCGTTCCGTCGGGAAGGGTCACGGTGCGGCGCACGTAGATCTCGTCGTTGATCCAGAGTTGTTTGGTCTGGTACGCCATGAGCGCTTCTTCGGGAGAAGAATATACGTCGGGAACGTACAGTTCGACGCGCGTCGAAGTAGTCCCGTTGGAGATGGTGCACGCGGTGACGACTTCTCTCTCTTCCCTCGCCTGTCTGTGATAGAGGTCGGAATCGGTAATCACGACGCTGCGCAACCCCTTTTCGATCTCCGAGGGGGTAAAGGCGATGTTCTTTTCGTCGTAGAACAGACCGTCCTCTTTCAGAACGTATTCGTTTTCTTTTTGGTCGTAATATTTCCCCTCTTCCCTTCTCGTGATGGTCAGATAGTAACATCCGAGGACCATATCCTGCGAGGGGGACATGACGGGTTTGCCGTCGGAGAGTTTCAGAATGTTGTTGGACGCGAGCATGAGGAATCTCGCTTCCGCCTGCGCCTCGATGGAAAGGGGAACGTGAACCGCCATCTGGTCGCCGTCGAAGTCGGCGTTGAACGCGCCGCAGACGAGCGGATGCAGTTTGATGGCTCTTCCCTCGATCAGAACGGGCTCAAACGCCTGAATGGACAGTCTGTGAAGGGTGGGCGCACGGTTGAGAAGGACGGGGTGATCCTTGATGACGTTTTCGAGAATATCCCACACGCAGGGTTTCATTCTCTCCACCGTTCTCTTGGCGCTCTTGATGTTATGGCAGATGTTGTTCTCCACGAGTTTCTTCATGACGAAGGGCTTGAAGAGTTCGATCGCCATTTCCTTGGGAAGACCGCACTGATACAGTTTGAGTTCGGGACCGACGACGATGACGGAACGTCCGGAATAGTCCACGCGCTTGCCGAGCAGGTTCTGACGGAATCTGCCCTGCTTGCCGCGGAGCATGCCGGAAAGGGATTTCAGATCTCTGTTACCCGCGCCGGAGACGGCTTTGCCCCGTCTGCCGTTATCGATGAGGGCGTCCACCGCTTCCTGCAACATTCTCTTTTCGTTGCGGATGATGATCTCGGGCGCGCCGAGTTCCATCAGTTTTTTCAGACGGTTGTTACGGTTGATAACGCGGCGGTATAAGTCGTTTAAATCGCTGGTTGCGAATCTTCCGCCGTCGAGTTGGACCATGGGGCGAAGTTCGGGAGGAATGACGGGAATGACGTCGAGGATCATCCATTCCGGCTTGTTGCCGCTCTTGCGGAACGCCTCGATGATATCCAGCCTCTTGATCGCCTTGGTGCTCTTCTGGCTGTCGGGATTTTCGGTGATGAGTTTTTTCAGTTCCTCGCTTTCCTTTTCGAGGTCGACCGCCATCAGGAGTTCTTTGATCGCTTCGGCGCCCATTCCGACTTTAAAACTCTTTTCGCCGAATTTTTCCACCGTTTCGCGGTATTCTCTGTCGTTGATGACCTGTTTGTACTGCAGATCGGTCGTGCCGGGATCGAGGACGACGTAGCAGGCGAAATAGATGACCTGTTCGAGCTGCTTGGGTCCCATATCGATGACGAGACCGATCCTCGAAGGCACCCCTTTGAAATACCAGATATGGGAGACGGGGGCGGCGAGCTCGATGTGCCCCATTCTCTCTCTTCTGACCTTCGCGCGGGTGACTTCCACGCCGCACTTTTCGCAGATAATGCCCTTATAGCGTATTCTTTTGTATTTTCCGCAGTGACATTCCCAGTCCTTGGTGGGTCCGAAGATCCTCTCGCAGAAGAGACCGTCTCTCTCCGGTTTCTGCGTTCTGTAATTGATGGTTTCCGGACGGGTCACCTCGCCGAAAGACCATTCGCGGATCTTCTCGGGAGAAGCCACGCTGATTTGTATCGAATCGAAATTGTTAAGTTCAAACATTGATATCCTCCCGAAAAATCAGTTATCGTCGTCTTCGTCGAGATCTTCGAGGTCGTCGAAATCGTCAAAGAGATCGCTGGACTTGAAGTCGTCGTCGTTGAAGGATTCCTCGTCGAGATCGTCCACGAAGATAGAGTCTTCTTCCTCGTGTTCTTCCGTCTGTTCCGGCTTGTCGAAACCGAGGTCGATCTCTTCGTAGTGCGTCTTGTCCGCTCTCGGAATGACGGTGACGTCTTCGCCGTCGTCGGTCAGATCCTTCAGGCTGATCTCCTCGTGGTTCTCGGTCAGGACCTTCATGTCGAGAGCAAGGCTCTGCAGTTCTTTGAGAAGGACCTTGAAGGACTCGGGGATCCCCGGTTCGGAAATGTCGTTGCCCTTGACGATGGATTCGTAAGTCTTGACCCTGCCGACCACGTCGTCCGACTTGACGGTCAGGATCTCCTGCAGGATGTGAGACGCGCCGTATGCTTCGAGCGCCCACACTTCCATTTCGCCGAAACGCTGCCCGCCGAATTGCGCCTTTCCGCCGAGGGGCTGCTGGGTGACGAGGGAGTACGGACCGACCGCACGCGCGTGGATCTTGTCGTCCACGAGGGGGTGCAGTTTGATCATATACATATAGCCGACGGTGACCCTGTGTTCAAAGGGTTCGCCCGTCCTGCCGTCGTAAAGCTGGATCTTGCCGTCCACGTCGCCGTAGGGATTGACGAAGTGGTTTTCTTCGAGCAGTTCCTTGATGTCGCTCTCGGACGCGCCGTCGAAAACGGGGGTCGCGATCTTCCAGCCGAGTTGTTTGCAGACGAGGGAAAGGTGCACTTCGAGCACCTGTCCGATGTTCATTCGGGAGGGAACGCCGAGGGGGTTGAGGACGATCTGAAGGGGGGTGCCGTCCGCAAGGAAAGGCATATCCGCTTCGGGAAGGATCCTCGAAATAACGCCCTTGTTTCCATAACGTCCCGCCATCTTGTCGCCGACGGAGATCTTTCTCTTCTGCGCGATGTAAACCCTGACGAGTTTGTTGACGCCCGGCGAAAGTTCGTCCTTGTTCTCTCTCGTGAAGATCTTCACGTCGACGACGATACCGCCTTCGCCGTGAGGCACGCGGAGAGAGGTATCTCTCACTTCTCTCGCCTTTTCGCCGAAGATGGCGCGGAGCAGTCTCTCTTCGGGGGTCAGTTCGGTCTCTCCCTTGGGGGTGACCTTACCGACGAGGATATCGCCGCTCGTCACTTCCGCGCCGACGCGGATGATGCCTTCGTCGTCGAGGTCCTTCAGGGCGTCGTCGCCGATGTTGGGAATATCTCTCGTGATCTCTTCCTCGCCGAGTTTGGTCTCGCGGCATTCGATCTCGTGTTCCTCGATATGAATGGAGGTGAACACGTCGTTCTGCACGAGTTTCTCGGAAAGGAGGATGGCGTCTTCGTAGTTGTAGCCTTCCCAGGTCATGAAACCGATGAGAATGTTTCTGCCGAGGGCGAGTTCGCCGTCGCAGGTGGCGGGGCCGTCCGCGAGGATCATGCCCTTATACACTTTGTCGCCCGTCTTGACGATGGGTTTCTGATTGAGGCAGGTTCCCTGGTTGGAACGCTCGAATTTCTTTAAAGTATATACTCTGTCTCTGCCCTTCGAGGTGCCGTCGTCCTCGGTCACGGTGATGAAGGATCCGGAAACGGCTTTGACGACGCCGTCCGCCTCCGCGATGACCATGACGCCGGAGTCGTAAGCGATCTTCGCCTCGATGCCCGTTCCGACGATGGGCGTTTCGGGTTTGAGCAGGGGAACCGCCTGACGCTGCATGTTGGAGCCCATGAGCGCGCGGTTGGTATCGCAGTTTTCCAGGAAGGGAATGAGCGCGGTCGCGACGGAAACCAACTGCTTGGGAGAAACGTCCATGTAGTCGATCTCTTCGCGGGGAAGTTCGGTGATCTCGTCCCTTCTTCTGCAGGAAACGCGGGCGTTGACGAAACGCCCTTCTTCGTCGAGGGGCTCGTTCGCCTGCGCGACGACGAAGGCGTCTTCCTCGTCCGCGGTGAGGTAGTCTACGACGTCCGTCACGATGCCCGTCGCCTTATCCACTCTTCTGTACGCCGACTCGATAAAGCCGTACTCGTTGACCTTGGCGTAAACGGAGAGGGAGGTGATCAGACCGATGTTCTGACCTTCGGGCGTTTCGATGGGGCACATTCTGCCGTAGTGGGTGTAGTGAACGTCGCGGACCTCGAAGGTCGCTCTCTCTCGGTTGAGACCGCCGGGTCCGAGGGCGGAGAGTTTTCTCTTATGCGTCAGTTCGGCGATCGGGTTGGTCTGGTCCATGAACTGCGAGAGCTGGGAGGAACCGAAGAATTCCTTGATCGCGCTCGAAACGGGACGCACGTTGATCAGCCCCTGCGGAGAGACCTCTTTGGGGTCCTGCGTGGACATTCTCTCCTTGATGACCCTTTCCAGTCTCGCGATACCGATGCGGAACTGGTTCTGCAGCAGTTCTCCCACCGAACGCACGCGGCGGTTGCCGAGGTGGTCGATGTTGTCCACCGAGCCGATGCCGTAATTGAGGTCGAAGATGAGGGAGACCGTCGCGATGATATCGTCCGTCGTGATGTGTTTATGGTTGAGTTTATCGGTAAGGGGCTTGATGTTCTTTTTCTGTTCGGGGGTGAGTTTTTCGGGAACGCCCGCCTCGATGATATCGAAGAAGGAGCGGCAGGCGAAGACGAATCTCCTGCGGATCTCGATGCGCTTTTCGATATTCTTCTTTTCCTCGGGCTTGAGGTCCTCGTCGGAGGAGACGGTCGGCTCGACGAAATAGTGAATGGCGTTGATGCGGTCGCGGTAAGTCTCCGCGACGTCTTCCACCGAGGAAGACTTCACCGCTTCGGCGATCTCTTTCGCGAAGACGAAGTTGGGATAGTAAACGGTCTCCACGAGTCCGAACGGACGGTACGAACAGCCGGCGACCGCCTCGAAATCGACGGCGCCGTTGGCGATCATCTTATGCTTTTCGCCGTTGACGGAAACGTACACCTCGTTGATGCCGCTGTTCTGGACGAGTTTCGCCTGTTCGGCGGTGACGACTTCTCCCTTGCGGACGAGAAGTTCGCCGTCCTCGCTGACGATATCCTCGTAAGCGGTGCAGCCGACGAGTCTGACGCCCATGTTGAGGCGCTTGTTGAATTTATATCTGCCGACCTTGGCGCAATCGTATCTTCTGGGATCGAAAAAGAGGTTCTTCACGTGCTGGCGGACGGCGTCGTCGGTGGGGATCTCGCCCGGGCGCAGTCTTCTGTACAACTCGAAAAGCCCTTCCGCTTCCGTCTTGGCAATATCCTTTTCCGCCGTGGTCACGAGCATGGGATCGTTGTCGAAGAGTTCTTTGAGGGCTTCGTCCGACCCGAATCCGAGCGCGCGGAGAAGGACGGTGGCGGTCAGTTTTCTCGTCCTGTCCACCTTGACCCAGAGCACGCCGTCGGCGTCCTCTTCGAACTCCAGCCACGCTCCGCGGTTGGGAATGACCGTGGTGTTGAATATCTTCTTGCCCGTCTTGCCGTATTCGAACCCGTTATATACGCCGGGAGAGCGGACGAGCTGGGAAACGATGACTCTCTCCGCGCCGTTGATGATGAAGGATCCGTTTTCGGTCATCTTGGGAAGCTCGCCCATGAAGACGTCCTGGTCGATGATCTCCCCCGTCACTTTGTTTACGAGCCTTACTTTTACCTTCAGCGGCACGGCGTAAGTCGCGTCTCTGTCCCTGCACTCCTTTTCGCCGTATTTCGACTTGTCCGAAAGGGAGTGGTCGAGGAAATAGAGTTCGAAACGGTCGGAATAGTCGGTGATCGGGGAAAAGTCCTCGAAGACCTCGCTGATTCCCTCCTCGATGAAACTCGCGTAAGAATCTCTCTGGATCTCGATGAGGTACGGGATGGGCTGTACCTCTCTGATTTTGGAGAAGGTTCTTCTTTCGACGTTGCCGAATTTAACTAACGGTAAATTGCGCGTCATTCAAAACACTCCTTTATCTTAAAAAAATGATTACCGGTTCCTGGTTTTTCCGCCGCTGCCACGGTAAGCCCTTTCCGCTTTCCCGTCCGCCCCGGCGGCGCCCGCTTTTCCCGGCGGTGCGGTTTTTCACTTTTCCGAAAAATTTTCCGGAAAAAATCTTGATTTTGTCGCCGCCATGGTGTATAATAGGTTCCGTGAGACGGAAGTTCTTTTCCGTTCGCTAAAACGGCGGAAAACCCCGTCCCCGCGGCGTGCGGATCCCCTTCTTTCCGGGCAAAAAAGCGCAGAAAGTCGCTATTATCGATTATAGCATTATATAATTATAATGCAAGAATTTTCCGTTGTCAACAATTCTCGCCGCATTTTCGAAAAAAGATGAAAAATATTTATATTTTAGG
>CAMAJQ010000027.1 GCA_945835865.1 uncultured Clostridia bacterium | reverse complement strand
AACGTCGATCCCAACGATTTCGAGGAAGACGACGAAGAGGAAAAAGACGACGAGAAGCGCTGATATCGCGTATTTGACCGCGTGATAGGCGATTTTTCTTCTGCGCGCCGCCCTGTTGCCTTCGGCGACGGAAACCGTCCGATCGATCCGTTCCATCAGCCGTCCTCCCCGTATTGAATCCATCCGCTCGTCTTGAACATGACGAGGGTAAGAAGGGCGATGATCGCGAACAGTACCCATGCCATCGCGCAGGCGAGACCGTAGTTCCCCGGGAAACTGTCCACGAAGGCGGTGACGTAAATGCGTATGGCAATAAAGTTCAGGCTGTCTTCCACGCCCGTGCCGTAGTTTGCGTAAGTACCGAACACCTGCAACCCTCCGATGAGAGAAGTCACGGCGTTATAGAACAGAATGGGAGTCGACATGGGCACGGTAATGGCAAAAAGCCTTTTAAAATAGCCCGCGCCGTCGATTTTCGCCGCCTCGTAAAGTTCGGGCGAAATGTTTCCGAAAGCCGCCAGCCACATGATCATGCCGCCGCCGATCCCCCACAACCCCGTAAAGATCAGGGTGGCGAGAGAGGTCTTCGCCGAAGTGAAAAAGGTGAGAGGCTCCCCTCCCGATTTGATGATCCACGTATTGAGCAATCCGTTCATCGACGGGTCGGCGAGATCGGCGGAAAACAGATCCGTCCAGATAAAGCCCGCCGCGATGCCGGGAATGAGACAGGGCAGATAACACAGCACTCTGATCAGCCTCATTCCTTTGATCTCCGCCCGCAGAAAGAGGGCGAGGATATAGCCGAGCACGAGAGAAAGCCCCGTTCCTCCGATGACGTAAAGAAAGGTGATCCCGAGAGAGCCGAACACTTTTCTTCCCCATCCGAATTCGCTGAAATCGAAAATCTTATCGGTAAAGTTGAACAGACCGATCTCGGTGATCTTCACCCCGTTGAAGTTCGAGAGAGCGTAGACGAAAGACATGACGATGGGATACGCCGTGAAGACGACCAGACCGATAAAAAAGGGAAGAACGAAGGAATAACTGACGAGATTTTTTTTGAGGGCGGCAATCCTTCTGTCGTTCCGGAAGGAATTGTCGCCCGCAGCAGTTCTTTTTCCGATCATTGACGGTATCCTTCGATCGTCGAGCGGATACGGGATTCGCCGTTCTTATACAGAGTGGCGATCTCCGCCGCGTAAGTGGCGTCCTTGGTCGTCAGCGCCGATTTCATCACGTCGGTCATGTTCTTGGAAACGGCTTCTCTCGCCGCGACGACGTCGATCTTCAGTTTGAAATCCTGCAGGGTGCAGGCGGCGGTGTCCCAGGCGTACACGAAGGCGTCGTGATTGAAATTCTTCAATCCGGAAAACTCCTCCGCGGTCAGATTTCTCCACACCGCGTCCTCTTGGAAGAGGAGGTTTTTGTTGGAGGGAACGATATTACCCGTCCTGCTGATGGCGTTCTGTCCCTTTTCGCTCGCGAGGAATTTGAGGAAAAGCCACGCCGCCGTCGGATTCTGCGTATAACGGTACATTCCGTAGCCGCTGCAACCCGCGCCGATGGAATAGTTTGCCTCGTCGCCGAGCATGGGCATGGGCGCGACGCCGAGATCTTCGGGGTCGATGCCCGGAACGCCGTCCGCCGTCTGATCGATCAGCGCGGTCAGCGTCGCCCTCGTCTCGAAACAGAGCGGGGTCAGATGGTTGATGAACTGCGCGTGCTTGGTCGTTCCGCCGAAGACGTATTCGTTCTTGATGAGTTCGCGGACGTAAACGGTCGCCGCGATATTTTCGGAAGTATTGAACTTCACCGAGCCGTCGTCCGCCATGACGCTCCCTCCGAAGGATTTGAGCGTCGGCCAGCAGAGCGAACCCCAGGCGAACAGGGCGTCGAGAGAACGGACTTTGTCGTAATCGCGGTTATTCCTTTCGTTCACCCCTTCCATGGCGGAAAAGGCGTCGCGGATATCCTTTAACAAGGCGTTGAACTCCGTCGCCGTGAGAGCGCGGTCGGAAGGAATACGGCTTTCGGGTATGTTCGCCTTCGCCAGCAGTTCTCTGTTGTAATACATGACGATCTGATCGTAATCGCGGGGGAACATATACACGTTGTCTCCGAGCATGCTGTCGGCGAGCATGGTATTCACGAAGATATCCTCCGCAGAAAAATTACCGTCCGCCGCGTCGAAATAAGTGACGCGCATCGGCATATCCTTCGCGACTCACCCCGCGAGGATCTCGTTGGTCGTCCAGATGATATCCGGCATATCGGCGAAATTCTGCGTTCGGTACGCCGTGGCGTGCTTGTTGGGAATCTGCGTGAGATACTGCGTTTCCACCACGGGATTGTATTCTATGGTAATGTTGGGGTATTCTTTCTGAAATTCCTCGCACACCGCCCTGATGACTTTGGTCTCGGAGGGAATATCCTGATAAAGGACCTTCACCTTGCCCGTGTAATCCTTTCCGGCGTTAAAATCGACGGTGTCCAGAAGTTGTTCGATCTCGTCCTTCTCGTTCGTCTCTTTTCCGACCTTACACCCCGCAAACAGGGTCGCCCCGAACAACATCGATACGGCAAGCGCCGCGCTGATCAGTTTTTTCATTTTTTATCCTCTCTTTTTTCTCTTCAATCCGACCGCGATCGCGGCGGACAGGCAGACGCCCGCAACCGCAGGGAGTTCCGCCGCGCTCTTGCAACCTTTTCTTTTCGCCGGTTCTTCCTGCACAGGCAGGATCTCCAGCGTCACGTCCGTTCCCCATTCGGTCAGATCGACGGCGTATACGCCCTCTTTTCCGTAAACGGGAATGAGCGCGATCTCCGTTCCGTTCGCCTTCACCGACCCGATTTTACCGTTTCCTTCCACGGTCACGGGCAGCGTGACCGCCATGCCGTTGACGGAAACTTCGCCCGCCGTTACGCCTTCCGCGGGAAGCACGGAAATTTTTCCCGCTTCGCCCCGGAGCGAGACGGTAAAGCCGAGCGTCGCGTTGTTGGAAGCGAAGGAAAGCCACACCTTGCCCGCCGCGTAATCCTTTTTCGCCGCGGGAGATCTTGCGATGACCGTGCCGTCCTCCCGACTGAATAACGTTCCCTCGTCGGTGATCTCACAGGTAAAGGAAAACGAGTTCCCCTCTCCCGTCAGGCTTTCTTCAAAGGGTTTCGCCACCGTTCCGACCGTCTCCGTCGCACAGGTGTGCCCCGCGACGGAAGAACCGATCACGAAGGGCTGCACGTTTCCGCTCACGACGTCCGTCATCAGGGCGGCGGTCGCCCCCACGGAAGCCCAAGAAGATTCCGCGCCCGCTTGTGCGAGCGTCAGCGAGGGATAAAGACCGACCGTCAGCCAGCCCGCCCCTTCTTCCGGCCTCTCCGAAAGAGTCACGGTGACCGTAAAGGGTTTCCCGACGGAAAATCCTCTGCCGTACACGGCGTAATTCACGGGATTTAACGTAAAACTCGCGTCCCCCGTTTCGGGATCGGTATAGGTCGGCGAAACGTAGACGTCCGTCGTGACGTATTTATCGTCGACGGGATCCCCCGCGTAAACTTTACCGCTCGCGACGTCCCAGCCGTAACCGTCCGAACGGAAAACGCGGTAGACGTCCCGCACCCGCCCGTACAGGGTCGTGTCTTCCGTCACGGCGTCCTCGAAGGTATAAACGGTCTTGTAGTCCGCGTCCGCAAACCATTCCATCTCCCCTTCTCCGAACGCCCTGCCGGGCAAGCCGCGGTGCAGATCGCTTACCAAAAGTTCCTCGGCTGCCGATCCTGCGTGGACCGTACGCGTCACGGGGGAAAACCCCGCGACGCGGTAAGTTACGGTATATTCGCCCGCCGCCTTCGCCTGCCTTGCGGAGGGAAGGAAGGGACAGGACAAAAGAACAAACGCCGCGCAGGACGCGATCCATCCGATTTTTCTCATTTCGTCCTCTCTTTTCAGATATAAGAAATATAGTCTTCGCCGAACAGCGAGTACACGACCGTCTGCGCGTAAACGCGGCTCATGAAATCGTTGGGGTGATTTACGTTGTTTCCCGTGCAATCCTGAAAGCGCTTACCCGTCGCGTAAAGACTTCTCACCATATCGAGCACCCGCGCCACGCCCACGTTCTCGTATTCCGACGCAAGCTCGAGCAGCGCCTTCTGATACGCTTCGTAATCCTTGTTGTAGAACAGGGTGTCGGGGTTGGCGATCATGCCCGAGATCAACATGATCTCGGTATCGGGATTCTGCTCGCGCATACGGGTGATCATCGTCCCGATATTCTGTTTGTACACGTCGGCGCCGAAATTCTGGTCGTTCATGCCGAACGCGATGAAGAGCAGATCGGGGTTTTCGTCAAGCACTCTCACCCGGAAATGGTCGCCCTCGGCGGCTTCGATGTTGTCGATGGCGGAGAGCCCGGAGAGTTTGCCCGCGCCCCAGTTGGAATCCGTTCCGCCGACCGCCTTGTTGACGAAGGTCATCTGCGCGGCGGGAAATCTCTTCGCGATGTACGATTTCACCATGTTGGCGTAAGATTCCGCCTTTGGCGCGTACTGTACGAACTCGCTCGAATTGGCGCCCACGGTGATGGAATCGCCGTAGAACTCCACCTTGATCGGCTGTCCTTCGGCAAGTTTTTTCATCGTCTTGGGGAAGTTCGCCGAGCAGTCGGTCGGGAGATCCCACTCCGCCGTGTCGGAATGGCGATAGGTCACCACGACCTGCATGGAGCAAATGGACGCCCCCTCCGCAAAATAAACGTATTTGCCCGTATCTTCCCACGTTCCGAGATCGGGTCTGAAGTTTTTCACCCAGGCGATCGGGCTCGCTTCCGCGCTCGACGGATGGAACTCGTTCTCCGACATGTACGGAATCCTCGTTTTCTCCGTGAGATAAACGGATTTCCCGTCGGCGAAATAGTCTACGTTCTCCTCGTAAGTCGTCTTGAGGTCGTAAGAGCGCAGAGAGAGGATCTCGTCCGGCTCGTACGTCAGGTTTGCCGAGCGATCGCCCGCAAACCAAAGGGTTTCGTTATAAACCGTATTTCCTCTCCAGAGGGGATAGAGATAGGTTTTCAGGTCGTAAGCGTCGTCTTTCATGCCGCCGTTATCCTCCAGTTCCGCCCCGCCGGTGCTTTCGGAAAGGGATTCGCTCCCGGAAGAGCCTCCGTTTCCCCCGCAGGACGTCGCGGCGAACAACATCGCCGCGGCGAGTAATATACCGATCAGTTTTTTCATACCGTTTCTTCCGTTTTCTCCTTACGCTTCCGCTGCGGTGAAGGTGATGCCTTTGAAGAGGACGTCGTTATTGGAATAATCGCCGTTTCTGCCGCTGCCGTCGACCGTCAGCGCTTCCCATCTGGGGATGCAGAGGATGACCGATTCACCCCATTCGGAAATCGTGCGCCAATCGGGATCTTCCGTCGTGCCGAAGTTCTTGGAGATCATCGTCGCTTCGACGAGGTTGACCGTCACGGTCTCCCATTCGTCCGTCTCGCTCATGTTGGATTTAATGGGAATATCCACGTTCTTCGACCACATACCGATCGAACCGTGTTCGTACGTTCCGTCCGAATAAATGCCGTTGAGTTCGTTGTTTTCGTCAAAATACGCGACGACGTAATAGAAACGGAAGTAGTTGGAGGGTCCGAGATTCTTATAGGTGATGGTCATCACGTCTCCGTTTCTCTTCATTTCCACGAGGTTGTTGAGAATGTATTCGTTGAAGTTGTTATAGTAGATATACGAAGTATTCTCGCACTTCGCGAAATGGACTCTCGCGTAGACTTCGCCGTCTTTTTCCTCGACGGTAATGGTCGTATCGTCGTTGGGATCCTTCCCTGCGATGTTGCCGTAATGGACGAGGAAATTCGTCATCTTGGCAGGATCGATATAGATGCCGTCGGCGACTTTCGCGTAGAGGTCGAGATTACCCGTCACTTCGGAATCGAAATCGTAGAGCGCGCTCTCGGCGTAAGAGGGATCGGTATACCAGCCGAGCACCCGTTTCCAGCCCGCTTCGCTGTCGAGGGGCTCCGCTTTTTCGCCGGGGAATACGTTCCTGACGATAGAGGACGCCTTATTGGGAATGATATACGTCACGATGCATCTCGCTTCCCACTTGGCGTAAAGGGTCATGCTCCTGGTGACGGGCTCCTCGAAATTCCAGTAAGTGGTTCCGGCTTTGTCCGTGCACCAGCCGCGGAAGCCGAGATTGCGGCCGTTGAACGCCGTGCTCTTGACGGTGAGGGGACGGTTGACCGCCGTGTTGCCCGGCTCGATTTTCTGTTCTTTGACCGAGGTAACGTCGGTTTCGGTGAATCCCGTTCCTTCGAGATTCAGATCGAATTTCACGACGGCTTTGCCGTCTACGAGAGCGCCGTCATCCACCGATTCGGCGGGCGACGACGTACCGCCGCCTCCGCCGTTGCAGGCGAAGAGGGTGACGCTGAAGAGCATGACGGCAAGAATTGCCGAAAGAACTTTGACGAATTTTTTCATTTTCTTTTCCTCCGAAAATATTTTTGATCTGCGGGGCGTCCGGAAAGGACGCTTTCCGGTTATAATTTCATCCCCGAAGCGAAATCTCCGCTCTGGAAATGTTTTAAACTGAGAGAGGTCGTGACGATGAGAGGGACGGAGCAGACGGCGTACATGGCGTACTGCGCTCCTCTTTTCTGCATCGATTCCAACAACTCCACTTTGGACTGAATGACGGGCATCAGGGTCTTTTTCTCCGCGGAGGAGATGACGAGCCCCGGCCACAGGTAATCGTTATACTGTGCCGAGAACGTCCCCACGAAATTGAGAAGAAGAATGGGGAACGCGAGGGGCACGACGAGATAGAGAAAGATGGCGAAATCGTTCGCGCCGTCGATCTTCGCGCTCTCGAACACCGAATCGGGCTGTTGAACGAAGAAGGTGCGGAAGAGAAAGAGCGCGCCCGCCTGTCCGCCGCCGATGACCGGCAGCCAGATGGCGAAGTAGGTGTTCATCAGATGCACCTTGTTCATGAAATCGGTGAGCACGGGCATTCCCATGATGGAAGGCACGAGAAGGATGACGATATAGATCTTAAACAGGAATTCCCTTCCGAAAAATTTCTTCCTCGAAAAGATATACGCCATCACCGCGCCGAACCACATATTGACGAACGCGCCGATAAACGCGACGAAAATACTGTTGAGCATGGGGCGGATGACCGTCTGAAACGCAACCGAGTAGTTATCCGCGGCTGCCGCAAAGGACGCCTTCCACGAGAAGATGTTCGCCGCGATCGCCGAATGGGATTTCAGACTGTTGAGCACGGTGACGTACAGGGGAATAAAACTGAACAGAATACAGAGGGTAACCCAGACGGTGACGACGATCTGTACGGACACTCTGTCCGATTGTTTCAATCTCGCTCTTTTCATATACCGCTGTCCTCCGTCTGAATTTTCATGTTGAGCACGGTGACGGCGATAAGGACGAGGAACATGAGCGTGGCGTAAGCGGACGAAAGTCCGTAATCGCCGTTCT
>CAMAJQ010000026.1 GCA_945835865.1 uncultured Clostridia bacterium | reverse complement strand
CCGAACCAGACGAACACGGCAAGGATCAGACTCAGCACGATGGACATCGTGACCGAAAGTGAAAAATTATGGCTTTTATACATGGTGTTGAAGATGATCAGTCCGACGACCTTGGAATCCCCCGCCCCCTCGGTCAGAAGGAAAAACAGGGTAAAATTCTTGATCCCTCCGACCAGAGACATCACGAGATTGACTTTCGTCATCGAAAACGTCAGCGGCAGAATGAAATAAATCAGTTCCTGAAAACGGTTTACGCCGTCGATCTTCGCCCCCTCCAGACAATCCTTCGGAACGGAATTCATCGATACGAAATACAGAATGATCGTCGTGCCGATAAACCACCAGGTATTGGCGACGATGACCGCCGCCATGGACCAGCCCGGCGTGACCAGCCATGCGGGCAGATCGTGAAAACCAAGCGCCAGCAAAACCCTGTCGAGAAGTCCGTTTTCGTGCGCGAAAATAAATTTCCACATGACCGAAACGACGGGCGCAGGCAGGACGACGGGGACGTAGATCAGCACGCGGAAAACCGTTTGCAGCCCTCCTTTCATTTTATAGATCAGATAAGCGATCAGAAATCCGAGGGAGACCTGCAGCGCCGTGGAGATCAGAGAAAACTTCAGACTGTTGAGAAGAGACGGCCAGAACAGCGTCGTGGAATTGGTGAAGAGATACTGATAATTGAAAAATCCTTTGAACTTGAGGCTGGTCACCTGATAGCGCACGTCCGTGAAACTGAGCAGGACGGAAAACGCAATCGGATAGACGACGAACAGCAGCAACGAAACGATTGCGGGAATGCAGAAGATCCACCCCCAGAAATTCCGTTGTTTTTTATATAATCCCGTCATGAGTCGTCGTTCCTTACTTCCCGAGCCACTCGAGGTATTTCGAGAGAGCGTTTTCATTGACCGTATAGATCGGCTCGATCATCGTAAGAGGCGGATAATTGAGCATGGAATCGGTCACGGAGGTCACGAGATCGTTGTAGCAGGTTTTCAGTTTTTCCTTCGCTTCGTCGACGCTGCCCTTCTTGGAAACGGTATAATTGTTGAGGGCGATGCTCGACGCTGCCGCCGCTTCACTCAGAACGAAATCCGGATTCGTTCCCAGAAGTCCGACGTTCGCCATGCTCGCGGCAACGTTCTGCTGCAATTCGTTCCGGTATACGATATCGTTACGGCTCATGACCGATCCCTCGTTATCGGCAAAGAGTTGCTGCACTTCGTACGAATTGAGGTATTCCAGGAATTTCAGCGCCCACGCTTTGTTCTTGCTCGATTTGGAGATGAAGAACCCGTCGTAACCGCCCGAGACGTATCCCGCCTGCGGATTATCCATTTCGGAAAACCCGGGAAGAGAAAAGCACCCTACGTTGACGTCCATTTCCGACTGAATGGCGGCAAGGCTGTTGTTGTTCAGCATCGCCATCGCGCATTTCCCGTTGATAAAATCACTCTCTACGCTTTCCGTGCTTCCCGCAAGCGGATTCGACCCGAAATAACCCGCCTTCGTCCATTGTCTGACTTTTTCGTAAACGAGCGCTCCGCGGTCGAAATCCTCTTCCGTATTGACGAGCCTTCCCGTTTTGTAGTTGGGATCGTCCGCCTTGCCCGAAAGAATATCCATATAGGCGGAAAGCGCGCTTCCGATATAGGAATAAGTTCCCGTCGCGCCCCAACAGGAAAGAGGAACGACGTCTTCGCACTCTTCCTTGATTGTCTTCATCGCGACTTCAAACTCTTCCAGGTTCGTCGGCACGGAGATGCCGAGTTCGGCGAAAAGATCGGCGTTATAATAAATGACGAAACCCGTCGCACGGAAGGGAACGACGTATATCTTCCCGCCCTTCGCATAAGAAGACATACATTTCCCTTCGCCGATGAAATCCTCTTTATACTTTTCGTAGAAGACGTCGGTCAGATCGGCTGCCATCGTCACCTCGTCGTTGACGAGAGTGGAAACGGAGTGCGCCCAGTAAAAACAAATATCGGGGAATAGGGACGAACCCCAACTCGAAGAGATTGCCGTGTCGATATTCGCGTACGTTTTGACGTTGGTCTGGATCTTTACGTTCGGATAGAGCGCGGTGAAATCGTCACAGATCTTCGTGAAGGTCTTCGCATGCTCCGACCAGATATGCGTAAATTTCAGAACGACCTGTTTTTCTCCGGTCACGGACTCCGTCCAGTCGTCCGACTGTTCGGTCTGCTTGTTTCCGCACCCCGATCCGATCGCAAACGCGAACAGGAAACAGAGAACGAGACTGAGTATTCTTTTAATCTTTTTCATTTCCGTTATCCTCCGTTGTCAATATTTTTTACGATCGTCGCTTTTGCTCCGATCGGTCTTTTTTCTCTTTCCGGATACCGCCGCAAACGCGGGGAACGCAAGAACGCCCGCTGCGGCTCCTCCGAGCCCCGATTTACAACCCGAAGTCTTTCCTCCGCTCGTCGGTTCCTTTTCGGGGAGCGGAGGTTCGATATATTCGGTGTTCGCCTCTCCCTCGAACGAAACGGGAACGAACTGCTCTTTTTCGGGCTTCTCGAAGCGGACGTCCTCGATATAGCGATACGTCAGTCCTTCGACGGTATACGAGCAGTTCTTTCCTCCGAAACCGACCGCGTTATCCGTCTCGGGAAGCCCGACGTGCGTAAAGACGTAGTTTCCGTTAATCGAAACCGAAGCCTCCCCGCTGAGAGAAACGACGGTGATCGCGAGCGTTTCCGTCGGGTCGTAGGACGCCTCCGCGACGACCTGCGTCTCGAGCGACCCTTGTTCGATCGCCGCTCTCCCGTCCGCGTACAGTTTCAGAGAAAGATGTTTATACCCCTGAGCGTTATGACGGAAGACGATCTCCGCGTATCCGTCCGTTCCGAAAACCGCCTTCCCTACCGTACACCGCACGACGGTCGCGAGGGAACTCTGCTCCGCGACGACGTAACTCTCCAGTCCCGTCATCCGGTAAAGTTCCTCCGCGTCTGCCCCGAGGGACTGCATGACGAAATAATCGTCTCCTCCGGAAAGTCCGACGGAAAAAGATCCGACGTCTCCCGTAAGGTATTTTTCCGCTTTTTCGGAAGTCTTTTTCCCTCTTGAAAAAGCAAATCTCGCCGTCTCTTCCGACTTCGGTTCGATTTCCGAAGGAACGACCGGCTGAATAAAGCGGAAAGAGAGATTTTCGATCTTTCCCTTGTTCAGCAACGAGTGAATCCCGAGTTTCATGCTCATATCGATCCCGTAGTTTTTCAGCACGAGAGAATCGTTGACGAAGACGGACAGTTTTTCCCCGACGTAATAAATCCTCAACGCGATACGGCTTCCTTTCGCGGCGCGGAAGGCGCCGAATTGACTGTTGACGTCGTAAACGGTATCCCCGGACGTCTTATTGACGCCGTGCAGGAAAAGATTGCCCGTATTCATCGCCCGGAGAGCGACGTACGCTTTATCGATTTCGCCGATGATCAGTCCGAAACCGTACCAGGGCTGCACCGAAGAAGGATAATCTCCGAATTCCAGCGTCGTTTCGATGAGGTAATCGAGATCGGTCCCGTCCGAATACTCCTTTACGTCGGGACGGTAATAACGCAGGGAAGACAGATAATCGTTGGTCAGGATCATATTCTCGTTACAGAGTTCCGTGAGTAAGAAATCGTTCCCCTCAACGCTCACTTTTTCCGAGGAAACCCGATTGACGAAACCGGGCAGATCGAGCAGATTTTCGTTGCCTTCCGCGGGATCGGGAAAAGTTTTTATAAAACTCTGCGCGTCGGAAGTCGTCGTCACGGTAAAATCGAAATAATCTCCCCTCGCCCCGAACGTACAGAATTTGATCACGGGGATTCCGTCAACTTTCTGAGATTCTATCCTCAGCGTTCCGTCGATCTTCACGTCCACGTTACCGTAAGCGTAATCGACCTCAAGGGTATAGATCGTCCCGACGGAAAGGGTGATCCCGACGAATTCGCGGACGCTCTGCGCCCGCCCGTCGGTATAATCCTGCAGAAGATAAAGCGCTCCGTTCATTCTCTGCTGGATATACGTTTTGGAAACGTCGTCCTCCGCGATGATCAGAGAGGGAACGGTATGCGCTTCGCTCCTGTCGACGATCCGTATTTTCATTCCGATATGCAGTTCGATATCGGAAAGGGAATGATCGTCCCCTGCGGAATCGATATATCCGCTCGCCCCCTTGATCAAGGTGTTGAGTTCGCATTCCTCCGAAGTCGCAGCGGAGATCGAAAACCCGCCGTCGGAATAAACGTAACTCCCACTACTCGCCTGCTCCGATAAGATCGACTTTTCTTCCGCCGCTTTTCCCCCGACCGTCGTCGCGGGCAACGTACAGAACGCTACGACCAAAGCCGCGATCCATGCCCATGCTTTTTTCATCCTTATCTCCTTTCGTCGGTTTTCCGACGATTTATTTTTCTCTGTGAACGACGAGATTCCCGACGCCGAACCTCACGAAAGAGTAATCCGGCGTGAAAGTGTTCTCCGGAGGGTCGATGAACAGGATTTCGTCTTCGTAGCCCCTCGTTCCGCGGAAGGTGTTCACCCCGACGAATCTCTGTTCTCCTTCCACGTGATGATGAGGTCCCAGCGCGTTGCGGTTCGTCCCCTTCACGGTGAGCGTGATCCCGTTCCGTCCCGGATGCAAAAACCGCGTGACGTCGACTTCTTCTTTGCCGGCGAACCAACCGGCGTCCCTGCCGTTGACGCGCAGCGTGCAGAGCGCGCCTTCGAAACCGCTGACGGAAAGGCCGATCTCTCCTTCGCCGTAGACGAAGGAATATTCTTTCACCGCGTCCCCGCGGTAAAACCACAGTCCCTGCTCCGTCAGATCTTCGCCGAAATTCTTCGGCGTCGACGTTTCGACGTAGAATTCGCCTTCCCGGAGTCGGATAAACCAGGGCGTGCGCTCGACGGCGCCCGTCCATCCGACGTCAAACCGTCCGAGGAGATAGACCGACTCGATCTCCCGACGGTAAGAAAAACGGTTCTTTTCCGTTTCAAACACCCGATCGGGATGAAACGCCGTCTTTTCGGGTTCCCCCCGATAACACACTTCGATTTCGTTCTCTCCCTCGCGGACCAATCCGTCGAGAGAAGCCGTACGGATGCACTCGTCGATAAAACTGCCCTCCCCGAAAACGACCGTTTCGCCGTTGACCGAAACCCGTTCGCACGTTTCTGTCTCAACGCCGAGTCTCAGCCCCGCGATCGCCCCGCGCGAAACGAAACGGTATTTCACGACGATCGGAAAGGGTTTTTCCGCAGTCAGTCCGTATTCGTACGCCTTCCGCTGCACGTTCAGAACGTAATCTTCCCCGAAGGACTTCCCGTCCATCCGCAATTCCGCGCGGTCGAGCACGAGCAGATTATCCTGCGTCAGAAAACTCTTTTCCGCCTGCAGGATCTCCGTCCGCCTCGCGGCGGGAAGAGGCACGGTTTCTCTCTCTCCCTCGCGGAAACGGAAGGTCAGTAAAGAACGGTCTCCGATCCGGAAAGAATAAAAAGTCATTTTCCCGTCCGTTTCCGTACGGACGATTTTTTCCTCCCCCGTTTTCGGGTCGAACAGAAATAAATCGCCGACGCCGGAAAGGGCGAGAATCTCCATCCCCTCTTTATCCGTACTGCCGTTGAACACGCCGACGCGGCGATCCCTGCCGTCGAACGTCGTCCGTACGGTCAGTCCGTCGGAAACCAGATGTTCCGCAGGGGAGAAAACGGCGGCTTTCCGCTCGTATCCGACGTAATCGAAATATTTTCTCCACAGATCTCTTCGGTTCTGCACCACGTTGAGCCTCTTGCTTCTCCTCTCCGCAAGCGCGGGAAGCCTGCCGTCTGGCAGCCCGTCCGAACGGGACGGAATCTTCTCGCAGAATACGACCGTCACGCCTTCCGCCGCCGCTCCGACGATCAGATCCGCCGTTTCTTTTCTGACGTTTTCCGAAGAGGGGACGACGAGAAGACGATAGCGGCATTCCCCGACGACGATCTCCCCGTTCCGCAGTTTCGCGCCGACCGCGCGGAGATAGGTCTCTTCCGCAATATCGAAGGGAATCTGTACGGAAATCAGATTCTCGATCAGATTGCGGAACTGCGTGGAAATGCGGTTCGCGTCGTCGCCGTGCGCGACCCCGGACGCACATCCGAAAACGGGCGAAAGGACGAGAACGTCGTTTTCGCTCTTCCCGCAGGAAGAAAAATCGTTCATTGCTTTCATCGTCCGGTTGAGGTAAGATACGCAATCCCACCAGTTGTTCTGCCCGGAGAAAAAAGCCGGATAGTCGCGTTTTCTCACCCCGGCAACGGAATAAGCGGATAGGTGAAGACACGCGTTATTTACGCCGTTTACCGACTGATAGCCCCATATTCTCAGGTAATCGGCAAAAGAAGCGTTCCATCCGCAGCAACCGAAACTCTCCGAAAGGACCTCCCGGACGCCGAGTTGATTTTTCGCGCTTGAAATCTGTTTCAGCAACACGGGGGAAGTCAGTCTTCTTCCCAGAAAATCGATTCCGGGGAAATCCATCGCCGTATAGTTGAGCATGATGTTCCCGCCCTTGAAATACTGCGTGGAAACACCGTCTTCTTCGGGGAAATGCCCCGTGAACAGCAAACCGCGTTCACGGCACCAGAAATTGATTTTCTCCGCGAAGTTTTCCCGATACGCCTCGCAGACAGACGTGTAATAATCCTGGCGGAAAACCTCTCCCGCCTCTCCTTCCGCATAGAGAAGGAAAATAAAATCCAGCGGATCGTATCCGAATTTCTCGTAAAACCGATCGCAGAGACAGCGGCTGAAACAGTTTTCCCCGTACTGCGGTTCGTCCGTAAAAACGCCTTTGATCGTCTTCCCGAATTGCTTTCCGAAACGCCTTTCGTATTCCCCGTAAATTTCGGACAGAAAAGCGTCCGAAACCGCCGGGTTGAAAATGTCCACGTAATAAGGATTGACTCTGAATCCGAAACGGAAAGAAGCCTCGGAAATACCGCACCGGCGGAATCCGGCAAAACGGAAAGAACGGTATCTGTCCCCCGAAGGGATCTTTTCCGGTTCCCCTTTGCAAAATCCGACCAGCAGGCAATCCTCCGCAACGCTCCCTACGGGTACCCCACGCAGCGCCCCGGGGATCTCCCCTTCCGCCACGAGGTATTTCTGACAGTAATCGACTCCTTTCCGATTGATCCTTCCGCCGCCGAATCCGCTCGGCCATCCGTCTTCGTCGTACAGCCACGCTTCCATTCCCCGTTTCTCCGCCTCGTCTACGGCGACGGCAAGCAGCGAGAACCATTCTTCCGAAAAATACTCCGTCCGAAGACCTGCGCGTGCATGCAGAAAGAATCCTCCGAATCCCTTTTCCTGAAAATCCTTTATTCTGTCACGGACGCCCTCTTCCGTCAGTTTTCCGTTCAGGCTCCAGAACAATCTGTTCGCGTGTGTAAATCCCTTTCCCTTTTCCATATTCATCCGTTATTCTGTATTGCTACTCGTGTAGCAACTTATTTAAAAACTTTTTCCCGCCGAGCGGAAATAAAGTT
>CAMAJQ010000025.1 GCA_945835865.1 uncultured Clostridia bacterium | reverse complement strand
GATATTGATCGTCTGCGCGGAGGTCCAGCCGCTGAAGGCGGAACCGAGGACGGAAACGACGCTTCTCGGAATGACGATCGAGGTGATGGCGGTACAATTCTTGAAGGCATTCGCGCCAATGGTTTCCAGACGGCTTCCGAGGGTGACCGAATTCAGGTTGACGCATCCGTCGAACGCCATCGAATCGACCTTGGTGACCGATTCCGGAATGACGATCGAGGTGATGGCGGTGTTCTGAAGGGCGTACGAAGGAAGGGTCTCGAGTTCTTCGGGGATATCGAAGGAGGTCAGCGAGGTACAGCCGGACAGGAAATACGTGCCGAGGGTGACCTGCGTGAAGTGTTCGGGCAGATTGACTTCTTTCAGCGAGACGCAGTTATAGAAGGTCTTCGTGCCGAAGGTGATATCCTGCGAGAGGACGGTGACCGTTTCGAGCGCGGTGTTCTGGAAGGCGTAGGTGTCGACCTTGGTTACGGACGCGGGAATGACGACCGATTTGAGTCCGGCCGATTCAAACGCGTAGGAACCGACGGTTTCCATGCCTTCGGGCAGCGTGATCGATTCGAGAGCGGTGCATCCCTGGAAGACGTTCTTTCCGGTCGACTTCAGCGTGGACGGCAGATTGACCGTCGTCAGCGTGGCTGCATTCTGGAAGGCGTAATCCGGGATATTCGTCACGCCCTCTCCGATCGTAACCGTTTCGATACGGGTCGTGTTGCGGAAGGTGTACGTGCCGACGAAGCCGCCGTTGATCGTGACGTTGCGGATACCGCTCTTGTCGAACGCGTAGTTACCGAGGATCTCCAACGAGGACGGAAGAACGACCGTTTCGAGAGATCCGGTTCCGTAGAAGGCGTTCGAGCCGATGAGTTTGACCTTGTTGCCGAGGAAGTTGACCTCTTTCAGTGCCGTGCTGTTATAGAAGACGTAACCCGTCGTGGAGGTAGTCAAGGAGGAAGCCGTCACGTCGCACAGATTGACGACGTTTGCGGGAATGTCGATGCTCTCGAGAGCCGAGCAGTAGGCAAACGCGTAACTTCCGATCCATTCGAGCGATTCGGGAAGGTTGACTTCCTTCAGGGATTCGCAGTACTGGAAGGTGTAGTTCGGGATCGCCGTGTAGCCTTCTGCGATCGTGACCGACTGCAGATCGCTGTAACGGAAGACGTAATTTCCCACCGCGAGGTCTTCGATATAAGGAAGGGTGAAGGTTTCCAACCCGCTGTATTCGAAGGCGTATGCTTCAATGCTCTTCAGGCTTGCGGGGATATTGACTTCCTTCAGTTTGTAGCAGTGGCTGAAGGCGTACTCGGAAATGACTTCGAGCGTATCCGGAAGAATGACCTTCTCGAGGTTGTTGCAGTAGTTGAAGGCGTGATCGGGCAGTTCCGTAACGGCGAGTTTGCTCAGGTCGAGCGTCGTGATGGTGGTGTTGCCGTTGAACATCCACGAAGCGAACGAGGTGACCGTTTCGGGGAACACGAAGGTTCCGTTTTCAAACTCTTTGCCTTGCGGAACGGCGATCAGTTTGCCGTCGGAATCGTACAGACATCCGTCGATCTCGTGGAAGGCGTCGTTACCCGCTTCCACGGTGAACGCTTTGAGTTTATTCATTCCGCTGAACACGTTGATGCCGAGGGTGGAGACGGACGCGGGAATGGTGAACGATTCAAACGCCGTTCCGACGAAACTGTCCGATCCGATGGACGTGACCGTTGCGGGAAGGTTCATGTCTTTCAGCGCGTTGCAGGAGAAGAACAGTCCGGTGGGGATGGATTCCAGCGTGCCGTTGAGAACGACTTTTTCCAGCAGCTCGCAGTTGGCGAACACGCTATTTCCGAGGACGGTGACGTTGCTCAGATCGATCTCGGTGATGTTCGTTTCGGTGAACGCGTAAGTTTCGATGGTCGTCACGGAAGACGGCAGGACGAAGTTGGCAAGCGCGCTCTCTCTGAACGCGTAAGTCGCGATGGTCTCGACACAATCCGGCAGAATGACCGTTTCGAGTTTGCCGTCGTACGCGAAGGCGTACTTGCCGACCGGTTCGCTCTTCTCGGACAGACGGACGCTCGTGAGGGCGTCGCTGTAAGCAAACGCGTAATCGGGAATCGCCTTGAAGGCGCAGCCCGCGTCGAAGACGATGGTCTCGAGGGTGTCGCAGGCGGCAAACGCGTAGTTATACGCCGTGGTGAGAGAACTGACGTAAAGCGACGTGATTGCGCATCCCTGGAACGCGGAACCCGCGATTTCTTTGAGAGACGCGGGAAGCGCGCTGTCCTGACCGTAATACCCTTCGTAGACGATTCTCGTCAGGTTCGGACAGTTGTAGAAGGCGCGCGCGCCGAGCGCTTCGAGCCCTGCGGGAAGGATGACTTCTCTCAGGTTGGCACAATCCTGGAACTGACCGGCGACGTACGAAGACGTATCGGTCGCGGCGGTCGTTCTGGAAACGTTACCGAAAGAAGCGCTGCCCGCCGAGAGAAGCTGCGTTCTCGCGGTGAGGTATTTCAGGTTCTTGGGAAGGGTCACGGTGACGAGACCGGTATTCTGGAAGGATCTCGGCGCAATGAACTCGAGACTTTCGGGGAATTCGACGCTCGTCAGCGAGGTGCATCCGGCGAAGACGTAACCCTTATCGGCAGTCGTCGAGGTCGCGCTCGTCGAACCGACCGTACCGATCCTCTTGAGCGTGTTGGGGAAGACGACTTCGGAAAGGCTCGTGCAGTTCTGGAAGAGATACTCGCTGAGGATGGTGATCGTCGCGGGGATCTCGATCCTCTTCAGAGCCGTACAACCGCGGAAGACGTAACCTTTGACGCCCGTGATCGCCGCGGGGAATTCAAACGTCTCGAGAGAGGTGCAGGCGTCGAACGCGTAGGTGTCGATCGTCTTGACCGACGAAGGAAGTTCAACGGTCTTCAGCGCGGAGCAGTTCTGGAAGCAGTACTGCGGGATCGCCGTCACCTTGACTCCGTCGAATTTCACTTCTTCGAGTTCGTAGCAGTTCTGGAACATATTTTTGCCGAGCGTAGTCACCTTTTCGGGAATGGTGATCTTCTGCAGTTTGGAAGCCTTGAAGACGTTAGTACCGAAACTCGTCAGAGCCGAACCGCTCTCGAAGGTGATCGTGGTGAGTTCGCTCGATTCGAAGACGTAGTTTCCGAGTTTGGTGACCGACTTCGGAATGGTGATCGTCTTGAGTCCGCTCCTCTGGAAAACGTAGTTTCCGATCGTTTTGAGGGTGGCGGGAAGGTTCGCGTTGACGAGCGAGGTCGTTCCCTGGAAGACGTAGTTGCCGATATCCGTCGTTCCGCCGAGGGTGAAGGATTCGAGCGAGATACAATTTGAGAACGCGTACTGACCGATCTTGGTCACTTTGGAAGGAAGATCGATGTTTTTCAGCGCGATACAATACTGGAAGGTGTAATCCTTGATCTCCGTCAGACTCGGGCAACCTTCGTTGAACACGACATCCTGGAGATTCCAGCAGTTCAGGAAGGCGTACTTACCGATCGTGCGGATGGTGGAAGGCAGAATGACTTTCGTCATGCTCGCCTGCCCCGCGAACGCGCGGTCGGAAATTTCCGTCGTTCCTTCCGGAATGAGGACGGTGCCGCTGTTCTCGCCGAACAGGAAGCGGACTGCCGTCTGATCTTTGTTGTAAAGGATGTTTTCGTCTTCCTTCACGGAGAAGTTCTGGTTGCCCTCGTCGATGGTGAAACCTTCGATGGAGGTACAGCCGATAAACACGTTATCGAGAGCGCTGACGTCCGAAGAGAGGTGGACGGTCTTCAGCGTCTGGACGCCGTAGAACAGATTGGTTCCGAGCGTGAGTTTGGAAGCGGACGTCTCGGGGAAGGCAAAGCTTTCCAGCACGGTGTTACGGAAGGCGTAGTTGTTGATCTTCGTCAGCGCGCTTCCCTCCGCAAAGTTCACTTCTTTGAGAGAAGTACAGTAGCCGAACGCCGTCGTTCCGATTTCCGTCACGGTAGCGGGAATGGTCACGGAAGTGATCGCCGTGTACTGGAAGGCGGAATTATCGATTTTCAGAACGCCGTCGGGAATTACGATATCCGAAAGTTTCTTACACTGATAGAACGCCGAGGAGTAAATATACTCGAGCTCGCTGCCTTCTTCAAAGACGACTTCGGTCAGTTCTCTGCAGTCATAGAAGGTGGAACCGTATATCGTCGAATTCGAAGAGGACTGGGGTCCGCCGAGCCGGACGACCGTCTTCGGAATGAACACGGAGGTGAGCGGCGTGTAGGAGAAGGCGTTATAACCGAGTTCGGTGACGCCCTCCGGAATGTCGATCTGCTTCAGAGCGGTTCTGCTGAACGAGCTCGGTCCGAAGACCGTCACGCCGGCGGGAACGGAAATGTTCTGAAGAGATTCGTCGTACGCGAAGCAGTATCCGGGGAATTCCGTGATCGCGATGTTTTCCGCAAAGACGACTTCGGTCAATTGGTACAGATGACCGAACGCGTATTCGCCGATCGAGTTCAGGGTGGAAGGAAGGGTCAGTTTTTTGATCTTCGAGGGGTATCCGTAAGAACCCGCACCCGAAGAGGTCGTCTTATCGCCCGAAGCGAGGGCGCGCTTACCGATATACGTCGTTCTTTCCGGGAAGGCGATCTCGGTCAGCCCGTCGCAGTAATAGAAGACGCCGTAATAGTTTGATCCGTACGAAGACGAACTCGTGATGCAGTCTTTCAGTTCGAGATTCTTCACCTCGGCGCCTTCCCGCGTCTCCGCAAAGGTGACCGAAACGAGCGTTCTCGTATAGAAGGCTCTCGGTTCGATGGACGTGACGGTGGAAGGAATCACGAGGGAGCGGACTGCCGTATTGTAGAAGGTGTATTCGGCGATGACGTCAAGACCTTCCGGCAGGACGACCTCGGTCAGGTTGATCGCGCCGTAGAACATCTGAATACCGAAGGAAACCTCGCGGGTAAGTTCGTCGCTCTGTTCGAAGACGACCTTCGCGACCGCTTTGTTGTTGTAGAACGCTTTGTCCCAGACCTTGGTCACGGTATTGGGGACGGTGATCACGCCGTCGGTACCGCCGTTGAGCGCAGGACAGATGGCAAGTTCGTCGATGACGCCTTCGTTTTTGATGTAAAGAACGCCGTCGACCGTCGCGAAGTTTTCGTTGCCTTCCGCAACGGAAATGCTCTCGATCTTGGAGCAGTAGTTGAACACGGCGAAGCTGACGAGTTTACCGCCGTCGTCGTATTCGCCCATTTTCTCGAGGGTGGACGGGAAGCTGATCTCGACGAGAGAACCGCAGGACGCAAAGGCGTAATCGCCGATCACCTTCACTCCCTCTTCCACGACGATCGAAACGACTTTCGAGCAATAGCCGAACGCGTAAGGACCGATGGAAGTCGCTCTTCCGGGAACGACGATCGAAGTAAGGCTCGAACACGAACGGAAGGCGTTTTCGCCGATGACGAGTTCCTTATCTCCCTTTTCAAAGACGATCTGAGTGATTTTGTTACAGCCGTTGAAGGCATCTTTCCCGATGGTCGTCACCGACGCGGGGATCAGGACGCCGGTAATGCTCGTATTGCTGCGGAAGACGCCCGCGGAAATGGTTTCGACGGTATCGGGAACGTTGAACTGCCCCGCGACCGAAAGAGGACAGAAGATGAGGATCTTCATATCCTTATCGTATAATACGTTGTTGCGGACGGCGTAATTCTCGTTGCCGTCTTCAACGGTGAGGTTTTCGACTTTGTTGCCGAAGACCGCCGCGACGCTGAACTGCGGGACCTTCGCCCCGATGGTCAGATTCTTGACGTAGAAGGTGGACGTGCCGCCGACCGTCGTCGGCTGGGTGCCGAACGCCGAATCGCCGAAGTCGACCGTCTTCGTCGCCATACCCGTACTCTTCACCGTGACGGTGGTGAGTTTGGTCGTCGAGCCGAAAGCGAAGGACGACAGGCTGACGAGGTTCTCGGGAAGTTCGACCGCAAGCAGCCCGGAGCAGGAATAGAAGGCTCTTTCGCCGATGGTCAAAGCCTCGTCCGTCTCGTCGCCGAGGAAGGTAAGGGTCGTGATGCCCGAGCAGGAAGCGAAGGCGTTTTTACCGATATACTTCACTCCTCCGGTCACGGTGAGTTCCGTGATCTTGGAACAACTCTTGAAGGCTTCTTCCTAAACGACGGAAACCGTTCCTCCGATGGTGACGGGAGTCGTTCTGCCTCTCGGGCAGTAAATGATCTCCGTTCCGTCGGCGGTGCAAAGCATTCCGTCCACGGCGGAATAGTACCCTTTGGTATGACCGACGATCTCGATGGTCTCCAGCAAGGTACAGGAAGAGAGAGTGGTGGGATCGAAGTGAAGCTGCCTCGTCACGTTTCCGCTCTTATCCGTCTCTTCGTAATACGATTCGGCAAGTCTCGAAGGCAGGGTCATGCTGACGATCTTGCTCGTCGTGTAGAACACGCCCGGTCCGAATTCCAGAGGCAAAGCCTCCACGTCTTCGGGTTCGGCGAGGAATTCGACGTCGGTGAGATAAGTACAACTGCTCATCGCTTTTTCGCCGACCTTCGTCACGGTGTACGGAATGACGACCTTTTCGACTTTCGATTTGTACATCGCGTAATTGCCGATTTCCGTCGTGCCTTCCGCAACGGTGAATTCCCCTCTCTTGCCCAGGGGAACGATATAGAGTTTTTTGGAGTTGATCACGTCGTTTTCGTCGTAAGTCACGGCGTAAATCACGCCGTCCTCGGAGACGTATTTAGGCGTGGGTTCGCCCGCGTCGTAAATCTCAATGGACTGCAGGGATCCGCAGTTCTGGAAAGAACTCGTGGAAGCGCCCTGCTCCGTTCCGGTGACGATCGCCGCCGTGTTCGGAATGCTGACGGAAACGAGAGAGGTAACGTCGGTCAGGATATTGATCGCCGTGACGGGAAGCCCCTCGTATTTCTCGGGGATTTTCGCGCTCTTGACGTAGCTGATACCGAGACCGGACGAAACGATATAACCTTTGCCGCTACCGTCGAGTTCATAGGAGAAAATGTCTACCCAGTACGCGTAGACGGTGACGTCGCCGACGATCGTCCAGACGCCGAGTCCGGTGCCCTCGAAGTCGGTGAACTGCATTCCTGCGCCGTTGGGCTCGGAATACCATCCGGCAAAGACCTTGACGTCGTTATCCGAAACGGCGACGGGAAGATCGTAGAGTTTTTCGTAAACGACGGTCGCGGTGGACTGCTCGATCGTTCCGAGGTTGCCCGTCTCGAAGGTGACGGTGTAGATCTTGGGAGTGAAGTAAGCGTAAAGCTGAACGTCCGCGTTTCTGGTCAGCGTGCTTTCGGTGAACTTTTTGCCGTTGTTCACGCCGCCCGAGGGAACGTCGTACCAGCCGCCGAAGTCGTAACCGACGGAAACGGCTTCGGGCGCGGGGATCTTATCGCCCACGGCGATATACGCCGTTTCGATCTGATTGCCGCCCGTCACGTTGTACACCACGGCGTACGCGTTGACGACGACGCTCTTGGTCGCGCCGACGACGCCGTCTTCGAACACGTAGGAAACCGTGATCGGGTTGGCGCCCGTCTGCGTGAAGACGACCGGGGCGCTCGTCACGCCGGCCTCGTACGTCACGGGCTCTTCGCCGTTCA
>CAMAJQ010000024.1 GCA_945835865.1 uncultured Clostridia bacterium | reverse complement strand
GGCGAGATCCTTTCCGCCGTTCCCGGTCAGGAATACGACAGATTGTCCGGTACTTCCATGGCGGCTCCCAACCTTGCCGGCGCGACGGCTCTCATCCGTCAATACGTCAAGGCGGATGAAAACGCCGTCCGTTTCGGGCTTTCCGGCTACGTCAAGGAAAGCACGGAATACAACCTGAAAGTCACGGCGCTCGTCAATCAGTTGATGATGTCCACTGCGGATATCATCTACAACAAAAACGGACTTCCGTACGCCGTCAGAAAACAGGGTGCGGGACTCATCAACATCCTGAATTCCGTCACCACCGCTTCCTTCCTCACCACCTACGACGAAGACGGCAACGCGATGGATAAGTCCAAACTCGAACTCGGCGACGACAAGGAGAGGGAAGGTATTTACACCATGACCTTCGACGTCAACAACGTCAGTTCCTCTTCGGTCACCTATAAGATCTCCTCCATCATCCAGACGGAAGGCGTCAGCGAAACTTACACGGGTCACGGCGAAACGGTCGTCACGCAGGAAGGCAGACTTCTCGCGGGGACGGTCTTGACGGTCAAAGGGGTGCAGAACGGCAAACAGAACGGCGACGAGATCACCGTGGCGGCGAACACCTCCGCCAAAGTCACCGTCGAACTCGTTCTTTCCGAAGACGATAAACGGTATCTGGACGAATCCTTCCAGTACGGCATGTACGTCGAAGGTTTCCTGAAATTCGAAGCCAAGAGCGGCACGCAGGTGAATATGACCCTTCCTCTTCTCGCCTTCTACGGCGACTGGACGGAAGCGCCGGTTTTCGACGAAGAGTATTACGATACCAACAAGGACGAACTTAACGCCGGGATCGACGATAACGACAAACTGATGGAAGACGCCTACGCGACCCGCGTCATCGGCGGACTCTACTCCGATTATATCACCACCCTCGGTGCGTACGGGTTCAAGCAGAATCCCGCTTCGACGCAGATCGCCGCAGCCAAGGAGAAGATCGCCGTATCCCTCATGAACGACGGCAAAGAGAATACCGTCTCCAAAATCCGTTCGATCACGGCGGGGCTTCTGAGAAACGTCAAGGAAGTCGACGTGACGATCACCGAAAATTCGACGGGCAGGGTGGTCTTCACCAAGACGACTTACAACCAGAGAAAATCGCACTATTCGGGAGGCAATATCTACGGTTCGTCCATCGATCTGGATTTCAGCCCGCTTGCCTATAAACTGAAAAACAACACGCAATACACCGTCTCCGTCGAAACGTATATCGATTACGGCGAGAAAGAGGAACAGAACAACGCGAGAAACGTCTTCGAGTTCCCCCTGTATATCGATTTCGAGGCGCCGATCGTCACCGACGTCGTCTACCGCACGGAATATGACAGAACGACCAAAAAGACGAAACTGTACGCCGATCTCAGCATTTACGACAACCATTACGCCATGGCGCTTCAGGTCGGACAGATCACCATGGGAGAAACGGGTTTCCGTATGGATACCTTCGGCAAATACATCACGCCGGTCTTCTCCTCCTTCAACACTTCGTCCAAAGTGACGGTCGAACTGACCGATTATATCGAAGAACTGAAGAAATCCGCGGGGCTCAGGGTCGATTCCAACGGAAACTATTCGGTCGAGACGAACAACAACAGTTTCATCGTCATCTGCTACGACTACGCGATGAACTCCGCCGTCTATCAGATCCGTCTTCCCGACGAGATCAACGCCATGCAGTTCTCCGAGGATACCATCCGCCTCAGCCCCAACGAGACCAAGGCAGTATCCGGATACCTCAATATCTATCCTTCCGACAGCTGGATCGAAACGGTGAATTACGAGGTTGAAAACGAAGCCGTCGCGGCGGTCGTCAACGGAACCATCGTCGCAAAGGAAAGCGGAACGACGAAGATCACCGCCGTCGGACGGGACGGAGACGGAAACACCGTCACCGCCGTTGCGGAGATCAAAGTTCTCGCGCCGGGCGAGGAAGGATACCGGGGAGGGTATTCCATTCCCGAGGTCAATAAGTTCACCATCGTCGGTTACGAGACGGTGAAGGCTTATTACGACGTCACTTCCGACGAGAGGGAGATCGGCATCACGGGCGGAACGTACGATTTCGGTTCCTCCACGAGCCTCTCGATGTTCCCCTCCGAAACAGTCAATATCCGCTACGTCCTCGATTCTTATTTCGGCGACAGGGCGACGGTCAGATTCTCCGTCGGTAACCCGAAGATCGCAACGGTCACGGAGGATGGCACCATCGTCGCGCAGGCGAAAGGTTCCACCGTCGTCATGGCGAACGTCTATTTCGACGGAAATATCACCCTCTATTCGGGGCAGATCTCCGTCACGGTCAAAGATCCCTTCACTTCGAACAGCATTTACCTCATGAATTACAGAGGACTCGGCGGCGTCGTCGAGATCCCTGCGGACAGGGGTATCACCACCATTTACGCCTACGCCTTCTCCCATTACGAATGGGTGGATAAGGACACTTCGGCGGGAGACGTCATCGACGAGGAAGATCCCTATTATATCAAGCAGAGTTACCTCGGCGAAGACACGATCACCAAGATCATCATTCCCGAAGGCGTCACCGACATCAATTCCTACGCATTCGCGGGGCTGACGGCTCTGCAGGAAGTCGTTCTTCCTTCCACGTTGAAGAGAATCGGCACCTTCGCCTTCTTCGGCTGTACGAAACTCGATTCCATCAACCTCGAGAACGTCAAGTTCATCAACGAGAGGGCGTTCGCGCAGTGCGGGCTTTCGTCCGTCGATCTCTCGTCGGTCAACGCCATCGGAAATTATTCCTTTGCGTTCAACAAACTGACGTCGCTCACTCTTCCCGAGAGTTCGCAGTCTCTCGGCATCGGCGCCTTCTATAAGAACGAATATCTCGAAAAAGTGACCTTCAACGCGCCGAAGATCAAAGTCGGTTCCATGGTGTTCGCCGGATGCTCCAAGCTCAGATCCGTCGAGATCAACGCCGCCGTCGTCTCTTCGGAAGCCTTCCTCGACTGTTCGTCCCTGACGGACGTCACGCTCGGCAAAGACGTCGCGGTCATCGGAGCCAACGCGTTTACCGGAACTTCGGTCGCCAGGTTCAATCTTGCCGAAGGTTCCGCGTTTACCGCGGAGAATAACGGCGGGTATCTGCTGAAGGGGGACGAACTCGTCCTCGTGGCTCCCGCTTACGCCTCCAACACCGTGACCACCTCGGCGAAAAAGATCGGAACGGGCGCCTGCGCGGGCAACCTCAGAGTGTTCTTCGTCGTTGCGGAAAACGCGACGGAGATCGGAGATTACGCCTTTAACGGATGCGAAAACCTGAGAAGCGTCAGAACGGGCGCTCTGAAGAGCGTCGGAGCATCGGCGTTCATGGGCACCTCGCTGGCGGAAACGCCCGATCTCTCTCAGGTGAAAACCATCGGCGATTACGCTTTCGCCGATACGAAAATCACCTCCGCGACGATTGCGGACGGAACGGAGATCGGCAATTACGCCTTCGCTTATAACGTGTATCTGAAAAACGTCACGGTCGGCAGCAACGCCGTGATCGGCACGGCGGCGTTCTATTGCCCCGTCAACTTCAGCGCCACCTACGAGAAGAGCGGAAGTTTCTCTTATTATAAAGCGTACGACTACACGGTGAAGAGCGACGAGGGCGAAATCCTCGAAACGCACACTTATCTCTTCTTCGATCTGGCAAGAGCCGCCTATTCCGTCATGGAAAGCGCATCCGTCGGAAGCGGTACCGAAATCGGAATGTTCGCCTTTGCCGGCAACGCCGCGATGACGAGCCTTACGCTCGGCGACGGCGTGACGGTCGGCATGTACGCCTTCTTCAACGACGTCGGTCTGACTTCGGTCGACCTTTCCTCCGTCAGGTCGGTCGGCGAATACGCCTTCTCCGGCACGCAGACGGCGGAATACAAGCGCGAGAACAACGAATACTCCTATGCGACGGTCAAGGCCGTCCTCGACGGGAAAGTCGTCGACGTCTCCCGTAAATATTCCTTCCACACGCCTTCTCTCGTCACCGCAGATCTCAGCGGAGCGGAAGAACTCGGCGCCGCGGCGTTCATGGGCAACGAGAAACTGACCTCGGTCGTTCTCGGCAACCGGATCTCCTCCGTGCCCGACTACGCGTTTACTTTCTGTTCCTCTCTGTCCGATTACGGTCTGACGGAAAACGTCAGGTCGATCGGAGCGCGCGCTTACTACGGAACGATCGTGAAAGACGTCGATCTTTCGTCGGTCGGAGAGATCGGCGCGTACGCCTTCTCCTTCGTCGGACTCGAAAGGGTCACGCTGGCGGAAAACGCCGTTCTGGCAGAAGGGGCGTTTGCCGATTGCTTCCGTCTCGGGGAAGTCGTCGGGCTCGGAGAAGTCTCCGAAATCGGCGCGTACGCCTTCCGCAATACGGATATCCGGAGCGCGGAATTCAGCAGCGTGACGCGCATCGGCGACTTTGCGTTTGAAAACAGCGCGCTTGCCGAAGTGTCCTTCAGCGATGCGCTCGTCTCTCTCGGCGAGAACCCCTTCGCCAACACCGAAATCGCCACCTACGGCAGAACGAAAGACGTTCTCTTCAACGGCGTGGTGATCGGAACGGAAGCGGAGGAAACTTACGATATCGGCGAAAACGTCAAAGTTATCGGCGGCGTTCTCTATCAGAAGATCGCCACGGGTCTCGAACTCGTCTCCTATCCGCGCGGAAAAGCCGTCACCACCTATACGGTGGAAGAGGGCACCGTCAGAATTACGGCTCAGGCGTTTGAAAACGCGTCCATCGTCAATGTGGTGCTTCCCGAATCCCTGAAAGCCGTCGGCGACAAAGCCTGCTACGGCTGCGGCGACCTCGCGATGGTCGTCTTCCGCGGATACGACGCGCCGATCCTCGAAGAGGCTTACGATTCTTCGTACGTCGTTTCGGACAACAGCCCGACGCCCGTCGAATTCGGCGGACTCGGCATTTCCGACTACTTCATGTGGCAGACGGGCGGGGAAGAGACCAACTGTTATTTCGGCGCGAACTTCGTCGACTATATCGGCAGAATTTCCGATAAGATCGTCATGGTGAAGCCCTCGAACGGCAGGAATTACGACTCTTTCATCTTCTCGCAGTATTTCGGAACGGTCGTCGAAGGCGGCAGCGCGGCGACGGAAGCGACGCTGAAAGTCATTTCCATGATTTCCGCGCTTCCCTCCAATCTCACCCTCGCCAACGAAGCAGAGGTCGTCGCCGCCCGCAACGCGTACGACAGCCTGACTTCTCTCGAACAGAAATCCCTCGTCGTCAACTATTCCTCTCTGGAAAACGCGGAGACGATGATCGAATACCTGAAACTGAGAGAGAGCGTTTCGGAAAGCGAATCGACCTCGGAACCCGATAGTTCGTCGGTCGTGGAATCTTCGGATTCCGCACAGAGCGAAGAGCAGTCTTCCGCGAAGAAGGGTTGCAAAAACGCCCTTGACGGATGGATGGGACTTCTCCCCGTATCCGTCCTCGCTTTGTTCGGCGCTGCGTTTTTCGCCTCGAAAAAAAGTAAAAAACAGTCTGACCAAAAATAAGAAGGAAGGACCATGAAGAAAAAATTACTGATCACCTTTTTGTCCGTCCTATGCGTCGCCTGCCTGCTGGGCACCGCCTCGTGCGCGGGCGACGTCATCCGACAGCAGAAAGCCGAAGGCTATACCGTCGTCGTCAACTTCGACACCAACGGCGGAACACTTGCGGGAAATGAAAAGGTCTCGCTCATCGATATGTACAGACCCGCCGATTATCAGGCGGACGAAAACGGCAACGTGCATATCAGGATCGTCGATCCCGTCGATCCGTCGAGACCGAACGTCGGGTATAACGAACTGACCAATCCCTATCCGCTTACCAAGTTCGGTTACACGCTCGTCGGCTGGTTCCGGACGCGTGCCGAATCGACGGACGGCGAAGGCAACGTCGTCTATACCTATTCCGATCAATGGGATTTCGGAACGGACGCCATCGAGTGCAAAGCCGACGACGAAGAGACGGTCGAATTGACCCTTTACGCCGTCTGGACGGAGTATTTCAAATTCGAATACTATACGGAAGAAAACGGAGAATGGACAAAATACGCCGAGACGGAATTCGGCGTGATCCCCTCCGAGGTCGCCGACACAGACAAGAGCGAAGTGTCCCTCTATCTCCCCTATTGGAAGGACGGCAAGATGACTTACACCTCCGGAAGTTATACTTTCCCGCAGGTGGAAGGGAAGACCTTCGAGGCGGCGTACGCCGACGAGGAGAAAGCCGACCGTATCGACCTTGCCGAAGGAGAAGCCTACGTTCACCGGGGCAGCGTGGACGAGCACGGAGTCGCGCTCGACCGGGTGGTGAAGATCTACGTCGAATTCCTCGACGGACAGTTCTACCGCATCGAAACGGCAAGTCAGCTCGTTTCGAATGCCTCGCCGACCGGCAATTACGAAATCGGCGCCGATCTCGATTTCACCGGGCTGAGATGGCCCGCCGCATTCGTCAACGGCACCTTCAAGGGAAATATTTACGGCAAGGACGACCGCTCCTTCACCTTCTCCAACATCACCGCGACCTTCAGTTCGTCTTCGGCGACGAGAGGAGGATTGTTCGGAACGATTGCGAGCGGCGCTTCCATCCGGAATATTTCTTTTGAAAACGTCACGGTCGACTTCGCGTCCTGCGGGGCGAGAAAAACGGACGTCAGTTTCGGGTTGTTCGCGGGATATATCGAAGAGGGCGCGACCCTGACGGGGGTTTCCGTCACCGCCGCGCAGATGAGGATCGGCGCGCTGCAGGAATTCAACGGAGATTATTCCTTCCATCTTCTCGCCAACGGCAATACGGCGGGCATCGCGGCGGACGTGTCCTCCTTCGGTCTGACCGTATACGGGGAGAAGATCGAATACTTCGATTACATTACTTACAAAGTCAATCCGGAAGCCACTTCGGTGGACGCGGAAGGCAATATAACGGTCACGTTTAACAAGACGCTCGAGGAAGAGCAACGGTTCGACCAACTTGAATACGTGATACAAGAACGGAGGTAAACAATGAAAAAGAAAACATGGATGCGGCTTCTGAGCACGGCGCTCGTCGTCGCGATGACGGTTTCCTGCTCGTCTGCCCTACTTTCCTGCAAGAAAAAGGGCGGGGATGATTCTACCGGCGAATCGACGTCCGAAAGCGGAACGCCGGGCGGAAAGACGAAAGACGCCATCACCCTGATGACCGAAGAACTGAACGGTCTTTACAATCCCTTCTATGCGACGGCAGGCTCCGATATGGACGTCATCGGCATGACGCAGATCGGCATGCTTTCCACCGACAGCAACGGTCAGACCGTTGCGGGAGACGACTACGCGACCGTCGTCAAAGACTATAAAATCGAGAAGAGCGGGGAAGACACCGTCTATACCTTCGTCCTGAAAAACGGGTTGAAGTTCTCCGACGGAAAGCCCCTTACCATCAACGACGTCATGTTCAACATGTACGAATATCTCGATCCCGTCTATTCCGGATCTTCCACGATGTACTCCATCAAGATCAAAGGTCTTTCGCAGTACAGAACGCAGAAGAATCTCTCTTCGGGCGGAGACGAGACGGAGAGCAATATCTCGAAACAGGCTTCCGCTTACGCGACGATGAGACTGAACGAACTCAGATCTCTTTACGAGACGGCGGCAAAGGTTCCCGGTTCGCAGAATTCCTACAGCCTCGACGAAGAGGGGATGAGAAGGGCGATTGCAGAGCATACCGTATCCGCCGGATATAAAATGGCTGTCAACAAGCCGGATGACGACGATTACAACAAACTTCTTCTTAAAGACTACGAACTTGCCCTGAAGACCTTCAGGAAAGAAC
>CAMAJQ010000023.1 GCA_945835865.1 uncultured Clostridia bacterium | reverse complement strand
TAAAAAAAAATAAAAAATTTTTCCCGGGCCCCCGTTTTGTGCAATTCGGTTGACAATCGCCCGACGATATAGTACAATAGAAAAAAATTCCATCGGACGTACGGGGAAAAATGGAACACAGAAAAAAAACGACGATTTACGATATCGCCGCAGAATTGAATATCTCAAGCGGAACGGTTTACCGCGCCCTGCACAACAAGGGGAGAATTCGCGCGGAGACGAGGAAAAAGGTTCTCGAAACCGCGGAGAAACTCAATTATTCCATCAACCAGACGGCGCAGGCGCTCAGGAGGAACCCCCTCTCCGTCGGCGTCGTGCTCTGTTGTCCCGTCCCTCCCTTCCTCGACGAGATCCGGAAGGGGATCGAGGCGGGTTTTGCGGAGATCGAGGAGTACAACGTCTTTCCCGACGTCCGAGTCATGCCCCGCTGCAATGCCGAGCAATGCCCCGACACCGTTCTCGACGCCCTCAGGGACTTTGAAACGAACGGATGCTTCGCGGTCATCCTATTTCTTTCCGGTTCGACCGAACCCTTTGCGCAGCAGTTGAACGCAATGGGAAAAAAGGGAGTGAAGATCGTCACCATCGTCAACGATATCTCCTGCGAAAACAGGATTTTTCACGTCACGTCGGACGGATTTTCGGCGGGAGCAATGGCGGCGGAATTCCTGGGGTTATGCTGTCCGGACGGAAAAATCGCCATTCTCACCGGAAACAAATCGACTTACATTCACGAAAAGAACATCAACGGATTTTTGTCTTACGCCGAAGAGGGAAATTTCTCGGCGATGGACGTTTACGAGCATAACGACGATCCCGAACTCGTCCACCGTTCTCTGAAAAAAATTTTTGGAGGAGAAAAAAAATACGACGGCGTTTACATTTCCACGGCAAGTACCATCTCGGCTTTTCCTTATCTGAAAAAACTCGATCCTTTCCTCTCGCCGAAAATCGTCACGACCGATCTTTTCCGGGAAAACGTAAAGTTGATGGAAATGAAAATCGCCCGCGCAACGATCTTTCAGGCTCCCTTTAAGCAAGGCAAAGAAGCGGTGAAAAAACTTTACAGGCACATCACGGGCGAATTCGTTCCCGAGTCCGTAAAAATAGCTCCTTATCTGGTTTTAAGATCGAATATGGACGCCTTCATCCATGAAGACGACCTTCGTTGATCTTCAGTCGGAATCCGATTCCCTTTCCGCGGCGATTTCCCGTCCGCGGAATTTTTATGCCTTTTTCTTGCCGGCAGCCTTCGCGCGTTTTCGAATAAAACCGTTTTCCAAACGATGCGTGACGACGTAAAACGCGGATCGCGGAGAATGATTTTCTCCGGTTCCGCGGCGTTTTACGCCTGTTTGCCGCCGTTTTGTCCGAGGCTTAACGCGGCAGGAAAACCTGAGCGTTGGTGCCGTAGAAAATATCCTCTCTGCGGGAGATCAGTTGACAGAATTCTTCAAATTCCGACCAGGAAATACGTCCGTCGTCCATCTCGTAAGAATGACCCCAGATATAAAAAACCTGCGGTTTATCGGCTTGTAAGCGGATAAATTTCTCCCCGAGTTCAAAGAGTCGGTCTTTGTCGGCATAGTAGACGGTCGGGTCGTACAAAAACAGATCGTCGGAAACGTCGAAAGAGCCGGACGAGACGATCGTCCTCGCGAAACGGATCTGCGTGCGCTCTCGCAATACCTTTGCCACCCGCTCGTCGCAATTCACGCCGCCGCAGGGGTAAGCCATGCAGCGCACGTCGTATCCCGCCAGCCGCCCGAGCGTCTTTCTGTCCTCTTCCACCTGCCAGACGACGGCGTCGTCGTCGAGTGCGGTCAGGTTCGGATGGGTGAGCGTGTGCACCGCGACCTCGTGCCCCGCGTAGATCTCCGCGACCCTGCCCGCCGGGTTTTTATCGTGACGGACGGTACGCCCGTTGCTTTCAAGTTCCCCCTGCAGCCCCAGAAGAGAAGAGTTGAGATTGAAAGTCGCCTTCAGACCGTAGCGGTCGAGGATTCCGATCAGCCGTACGTCCTGCGTGACGCCGTCGTCGAAACTGAACGTCACCGCCTTCGTTTTTCCGTAAAATCCGTTCATCTTTCCGCCCTCCGGACCTCGTTTCGGATCCTTTCCGAATTATACCACCAAACGCCCTCCTTTTTCAAGCGTTTTCGGACAGATTCTCCCGAAAAAAAAACTTACGCGAAATCTTCCCGATTTCCCTCTTCAACCCTTGACATCTCGTCTTCGTTCGGGTATAATGGAAACGTAAGGGGAAATGCGACAAATCGCAGTTTCATTCAAACCGATAAGAGGTGTGATTATGAAAGAATACAAGGTTGTGCCCTGCCACGGCAGAGTCGTCGCGAAACCGAAGGCGGAACTTGCGGACGCCTTCAACGCGTTTGCCGAGATCATCGCTCAGGAAGCGCTCGGCGGGTGGGAACTCGTCACCGTGATGCCCGTTTCCGTCGTCACGAAGAAAGGCAGAACCGACGCAGCGGAAGAGCCGTATAACGCCCTCGTCTTCACGAGAAACGTCGAGGAAGAAAAGAAGTAAGACGAAAAACGGCAAATCGCAAGGCGAAGAGATTCTTTTCGCCTTTTTGTTGAACGGAAAATAAGGAGCCCCCATGGCAACGAGCAAAGAATTTATCGCTTTCGTGACGGACGCCCTCGCCCGTTACTATCCTTGCAGGGCGAAAAAGGCGTTCGGCGAATACATCGTTTACGTCGAAGAAAAGCCCGTGCTGACCGTCTGCGACGATACCGTTTTCGTCAAAAAGCGGGAGGAACTTTCCGATCTTCTTTCGGAGACCGGATCCCCTTATCCGGGTGCGAAAGAACATTACGTCCTCGACGCGGGCGACGGAGAACTTCTGCGGGAAACCGTCCGCCGTCTGCTCGCCGCCGCAGGATAAAGGACGATCGGGTTCCATTCCTCACCGTAAACGTTCGGACGGAAAAGCCTGCGGACGAGTTCCGCGGGCTTCCTTTTTATCCGTCCGTACCGCTCTGTTCCGACGGGGAACGAAGGGGTCCGAGAAAAGGAGATACGTGGCATGAAAAAAATAAAGGCGACCTTCATCCTGATCGTTACCGCCGTCTGTCTGCTCGCATGCGCAAGCCCGCCGTTTCCCGGTTTCCCCGTGCGGGAAAAAGAAAAATCTGCGGATTACGAGGAGAACGTGACGCTCAGCCTCGCCGTTTACGAGGAAGCCGTCCGTCCGTATATCACCGAATATACGACGGGAGACGGAGAAGAGAAAACCGCATACCGCGAGGACTACGCCGGCGTCTTTCTCGACGACGAGGGCTATCTGAACGTCGGGCGGGTCGGGGATTCGGACTCCCCTTCCGATTTCGGCGGGCAGGTCTTTTATTACGAGGCGGATTTTTCCTACGGATATCTCCTGGAGATCCAGAGCGCCGTAACGGAAGTCCTCGAAGAATACGGCGGATACCTGTCGGGCGTCGACGAAGAAAACAATACCGTCGACGTTTATCTGAAAGACGGAGAGAACGCGGACGCTCTCTCGGAATACCTTCGGGAAGAAAAGGGAATCGACGAAAAAGCCTTCCGCTGTATCGCGGACGACGAGGCGGCGACCTTCCACAGTTCCGCTTACGGCGGAGAATCGGTCTCGCGCAAGACGGGAACGAAAACGATCAGCCGCGGGACGATCTGCGTCAACGCCGTCGACAACGCGACGGGGCAGCTCGGGATCCTGACGAACGAACACGTCGCCCGTTCGGCGGAAGGAGCGACGCTCAGTTACCGCGGGCATTACGACCCGGCGGCGAAAACCTTCAGCGAAAAAACCGAACTCGGTGTGGGCTCCAAGGGAATGCACGCCGGGACGATCGACGCCGCCTTCGTCCCCTTTTCCGAGCAGCAGAACTGGGAGATCACCCCGTACGCAAAGTACGATTCGACCGCTTACTCCAACGTGAAGTTGGGCAACGACGGCATGATCCTTCAGGGGCGGCCCGTCCGGAAGATCGGGCAGACGACGGGGGTGACGGACGGGACGATCACTTACGCGAACACTTCTTGCGTCATCAATTACGGCACGGACGACGAGCCGGACAAACAGACCATCACCAACGTCTTCCGCTATTCCAACGAGAGCAGAGGAGGAGACAGCGGCGGTCCCGTTTATTTCGTCAACGGAAACGACCTCTATCTGATCGGCATGAATTTCGCCGGACCTGCCAACCCCGATTCCGCGACCTACGGCATCGGGTGCCGTATCGGCAACGTGACGAGAGAACTGAACGTGACCCCCGTCACGAACGACGTTTTCACCCTGGACGAAACCGAAGAGGGCGTCCGTCTCGAACGGGTCGGTCTGAAACCGTCAGGGGTCTTCGCCGTTCCCTCTTCTCTCGGCGGAAAAACGGTCTCGGAGATCGGCCCCGCGGCTTTCGCCGCCCAGACGAAGGTTACCTCCGTCCTTCTTCCCGCCTCCGTGACGGAAATCGGCGACCAGGCGTTCACGGGGTGCACTTCCCTGACGTCCGTCCGATCCGTCGGCAACGTGAAGATTTTAGGCGAACGCGCGTTTGCGGGCTGTTCGTCCCTGACTTCGTTTCCCGTTCCCGCCGGAATGACGGAGATCGGCGAGGGCGCGTTTGCGGGCTGTTTCCGCCTGGATCTGACCGTCGACCCGGACAATCCCGTCTACCTCGCGGAAGACAACGTCCTGTACGACAGGCAGAAGGAGACCGTCGTAGCGACGGGAAGGATCGCGGAGCACTTCACGGTTCCGCGGTCGGTCTCGGAAATCCTGCCGTACGCTTTCAGCGGCAATCAGACTCTCCTGACCGTGCGCTTCGAAGGCGCGCCGAAACTCGGAGAGGGCGCGTTTTCCGATTGCCCCGGGCTGACGGGGGCGTATTTCATTTCCTTCGATCTGCCCGAAGCGGAACCCGACGCGTTTGCGGGCGACGTCTTCACCCTTTTCGTTCCGTACGAACGACAGAGGGAATATTCCGGGATTTTTACCGATTGTACTTACGAGATATCGTCCGTTTCCGTCACCGTGACCCTTTCGGTCGGCGGAGACGAACCGCTCCTTCTCCTCACCTATTTCGGCGCGGGCATTTCCGAAGAGATCGAACCCGAACGCGAAGGTTACGCCTTCGATGGCTGGCAAGACGGAGAAGGAAACCGTTATCGGAGCGGAGAGTATTGGATCCTCGAAGAGGATACGACCGTCGAGGCGGTCTGGTCGGCGCGCCGCTTCCTCATCCTGTTTTCGGGCGACGGGTGCGGCGATCCGGAAAACAAAGTCGTCGTCTACGATCAGGAGATCGGACCCCTTCCCTCGCCGTCCGAAAAGCCCGGATATACGTTCGACGGCTGGGCGGACGAGCGGGGAACGTTTTATCGGGACGCCACGGTCTGGAAACGGACGGAAGACCTGACGTTGATCTCCCGTTACCGCCCCAACGTTTACACGGTCGTTTACGACGGCAACGGCGGAACGCCCTGCCTGGCGACGGCGAAAATGATTTTCGGGCGGGAAATGGGCGAACTCCCCTTGGCTCTCCGCGAAGGCTACGCGTTCGCCGGGTGGAACACGCAGGCGGACGGAAAAGGGGAAACCGTCACCTCTTCCACCCTCTACCGCACGGCGGGCGACACGGTCCTGTACGCGCAGTACGTCCGTTTCGTCTGTCCGGTCGCGTTTGAAAAACCGTCGAAGAAGGACGGAACGGGCGGCGCGGAAGAAGGGCGGACGGAAATCCCCGCTTTTTCCGATCCTCCGACGGAAAAAGAAAACCTCCCGTCTTTTTCCGCTGAAAACGCCCGCCGCGCGCTCGGCAACGGTCTTCCCCTTTTCCTCGGCACGGCGTTCGCGCTTCCCCTCGCCTTCACCAGGCGGACGAATTCCCGCAAAAAGCGCCCTCTTTCCCAAAAAAAGGGGCGCCCGACAGAGATTTCAGACGACGGACAACCGTCCGGTTTCCGGATCCGTATCTCACGTATTCTATTATGATCGGCTTATAAACCGACTTACGATTCTTTTTCCGCACCCCGGAAGGGTGCGGTTTTTCGTTTCACGAGAAAACGGAGTCCTTTCAGGAAGCCTATTACGCCGTCGAAAATATCAACAAAGAACTCGGCTTGCCGTCTTCTCTCTTCAAAGAAACAGGCGAAACAACTTTTGCCGACGGCAAACAAGTCAGGACCTATCCGGATCTGAAATCGGAGATCTCCCGGAAATACCATCCCGACACGGGACCGGAGATCACCTATATGAAAACGAAATAACAGAGGATACGGAAAAGGCGTTCCCCCGAACGGGGAACGCCTTCAAAATAATCTGATTTCAATCCGTAAACGTAAATCCGTAACCGATCAGAAATTCGGTCAGCATGTTCACGCGGCTTCTCTCCGCGCCGTAACCGATGCCGAAAAGACCTTGTTTTCCGCCCGAAACCACGGCGTCCGCGAACCATCCGTCGGCTCCCGATTCCAGCACGAGCAAAATCGAAAGCGTGGAGGAAATGCGGAAAGAATAGTCGTCCGAACAGAAGATATAAACTTTCTTATCGCCTGCGTCGATCTCCCGGCAGAATACCTCTCCCGTCCCGAAAAGTCCGGTCCGGACTTGACGGAGCATCTCGGCCTCGTCGATCGGATCGGTCGATTTCATACGGTATTGCACCATGACTCATCCCTCCAGAACGTCGGTGGTAATGTAGTCGACTCCGAGCCCGATCAGCCTTTCGGCGTCCGAAGGATCGTCAACCGTCCAGCAGTTGATCCCGATCCCGTTCGATTTCAGTTTTCCGACCGTTTCGCCGTCGAGCGCGGGATAGCAGACGTCGACCCCGAGACGATACCCGACGCAGTCCTTCACGACCTGATCGTTGATCTCGCCCGTCAGAAGTTGCAGGCGGACGGAAGGGAAAAGTCTGCGCAGGCGGATCAGATTCCCTATCAGGAAGGAGATAAAGACGACGTTTTCCTCCTGTCCCGATTCCTTTGCGAGGGCAACGATCTCTTTCAGCTGCTCGTCGGAAAACTCGATTTTCAGTTCCGTGACGCTGACTTTTCCGTAACGGTTGCAAACGTCGAAATATTCCTTCAGCGTCGGGACCGCGACCGACTCCTCCCGCTCGCCGTCCTTCGTTTTTCTTACGTTGCGGACTTCTCCGAAAGTGAGTTCGGAAATTTTCCGGTCGCACCCGAACACGCGGAGAAGGCTGTCGTCGTGACTGACGACGTACTTTCCGTCCTTCGTCGTGCGGACGTCCGTTTCGATCCCGTAATAGCACGCGCGGTTCCCCGCCGCCACGAAGGCGCACAAGGTGTTTTCCGTCTCGAGCCCGCTCAGTCCCCTGTGCGCGATCAGGCGGGTCCCGCGGCTGTCGATTTTCACGGTGTCCATCGCTCAGTCTTCCGGTTTATCCTCCAGAACGAGGTCGTAATCGCCGAGTTTGTTCACCTTAAAGCCGTTCTTCTTGTATTCTTCGTAATTGAACGCTTCCAGTTCGTCGATCGCGAGTTTATGGAATTCGTAGAAATTATGCCACCAGGTCTGGTCGCTGCCGAGTTCGGCGGAAAGATAAGCGTCCGCGATATCGCAGCCCATGGCGGGAGCAACGTAGAACGCGCCCATCGCGAGCACGTTGACTCCGTTCCCCGTGATGGCTCTTCTTGCCGCGGGAACGCTCTCGACGACGCCCGCGTGAACGTGCGGGCATTTGCTCGCCGCGATGTGGATCCCCATGCCCGTTCCGCAGAACAGAAGGGCTCTCTCGTATTCTCCTTCGGAAATCATCGCGCCGACTCTCAGCCCCACGCGGTGGAACATCAGATCGGTATCGTTGGGATCGCTGTCCTTCCGCACGCCGAGGTCGAGGATCTTCCAGCCTTTTTTCTCAAGGTGAGCGACGACCGCCTCTTTCAGAGGGAACCCCGCGAAATCCGCGCCAACGACCAGATACTTGTCTTTTACCGTTTTCATTTTCTTACTCCT
>CAMAJQ010000022.1 GCA_945835865.1 uncultured Clostridia bacterium | reverse complement strand
ATTTTAAATTGCGTTTCAGGAATCCCCTTTCAAAACAACCCGGCGTATTGTTGTTTTTCTTTTTTCTTACAACCCGCCCCGCACAACGCGCTTACCGTGACAAGCGCAAGGCACAAGACGATTGCCGTTATCTGCTTCTTGATTTTCATTCTTCATCCTCCCCTTCTCATATTATATCATAAGGACAGCGCAAAGTCCATCGTTTTCCGGTTCTTGCCCCGCGTTGACCCTTTTTTCATAAAATATAAAAGATCCGTCGCATAAATGCGACGGAAAAATGGAAAATCCGTTTTTGCGACCAGGCGAAAAAAAAGACAAGTCCCGGGAATTTCAGAATTTCCGCAGACTTGTCTAAAAATTTACGCGATCTGTTTTTTAATGATCTCGGGAGATTTTCTCCCCGCGACCACGTCGCCGTCGATGACGATTTTCGCCACGTCGTCCTCGGACGGAACGTCGTACATGGCGTCGAGCATCAGGTTTTCAAAAATGGTGCGAAGACCTCTCGCGCCCGTCTTCAGGGCAATCGCCTTGCGGGCGACCTCTCTCACGGCGTCCTCGGTCACGACGAGTTCGACGTCGTCCAGTCCGACGAGTTTTTTATACTGCTTGACGATGGCGTTTTTGGGTTCCGTCATAATGGAAATGAGGGAATCCTCGTCGAGGGGATGCAGTCCGACCACGATCGGCATTCTCCCAACGAATTCGGGAATGAGACCGAATTTCGTCAGGTCCTGCGGCTGTATTTCGTCCGCATAATACTTACCGCCCATTTCGCTCTCCGTTTTGAGCAATCCGCCGAAACCGAGGGAAGAATGGTCTTTCCTCTTGTCGACGATTTTATCCAGCCCGACGAACGCGCCTCCGCAGATAAAGAGAATGTTCGTGGTGTCGATGCGGATAAACTCCTGCTGCGGATGCTTTCTGCCGCCCTGCGGCGGAACGGACGCGACGGTCGATTCGATGATTTTCAGCAGAGCCTGCTGGACGCCTTCGCCGCTGACGTCTCTCGTGATGGAGACGTTCTCGCCCTTGCGGGCGATCTTGTCGATCTCGTCGATATAGACGATCCCGCGCTGAGCGCGCTCGACGTCGTAATCGGCGTTCTGAATGAGTTTGAGAAGAATGTTCTCTACGTCTTCCCCGACGTAGCCCGCTTCCGTAAGCGTCGTGGCGTCCGCGACGGCGAAAGGCACGTCGAGGATCTTTGCGAGGGTGCGGGCAAGCAGAGTCTTTCCGCAACCGGTCGGACCGAGGAGAAGAACGTTGCTCTTTTCGATTTCGGTATCGTCCTTTTTGCCCGACTTCGCGGTGTAATTGATTCTTTTATAATGATTGTATACGGCGACGGAAAGCACCTTTTTCGCCTTGTCCTGCCCGACGATATATTTGTCGAGTTCGGCTTTGATCTCGTGGGGTTTGAGAAGTCTGACTGCCTCGGGGGCGGATTCCTTCTCCTCGTCCTGACGAAGAACGTCCTTGCAGATATCGATACACTCGTCGCAGATATAGACGCCGTTCGGGCCCGCGATCAGCCGTTTGGCAAGTTCCTTCGGTTTTCCGCAGAAGGAACAGAAAAGTCCGTCTTTCCGATTGCCGCTGTTATCGTTGTTTGGCATTTACGTTTTTACTCCTTGTCTCCGTTGGAACGGTTATAGAAAATTTTGTCGATCAGCCCGTACCTGAGCGCTTCCTCGGCGGAAAGATAATTGTCCCTGTCGGTATCCTTCTCGATCACCTCGATCGGTTTGCCCGTATTCGCCGCGAGTACGGTGTTGAGTTTTTTCTTCAGTTTAAGAATGTGTTCCGCCTGAATCTTGATGTCGCTCGCCTGTCCCTGCGCTCCGCCGAGAGGCTGATGGATCATGATCTCGCTCGAGGGCAGGGCGAAACGTTTGCCCTTCGCGCCGCTGGAAAGAAGAAACGCCGCCATGCTTGCAGCCATTCCCACGCAGATGGTCTTGACGTCGCATTTGATGAAATTCATCGTATCGTATATGGCGAGCCCCGCCGTCACGCTGCCGCCCGGGCTGTTGATATAGATGTCGATATCCTTAGCGGAATCCTTGGCTTCGAGGTATAAAAGTTGGGCAACGACGGTGTTTGCCATGCCGTCCTCGATCTCGCCCGTGATAAATATGATCCTTTCTTCCAATAATTTGGAATAAATATCGTAAGAGCGTTCTCCTCTGTCCGTCTGCTCCACGACCATGGGAATGAGTGCCATACCTGCGCCTCCTTATAGTTTTTGTCTGTTTTCTTTTCCGTAAAGCCACCCGATCCGCCGCACGGGAGCCGATAAAACCCGTTTTCCTTCCAAAAGGAAAACCGTTGACAGATGCAACGCCCCGCGGAAGGATATTTCGCGGGGGCAGCGGAGGGTTATTCGCTTGTTTGTTACGCGATTTCGTTGTTTTCCTTCAGGAAACGGAACAGTTTGTCGATCACGATGCCGTTTTCGATATAACTTCTCTGACGGTCGTTGACGGTCTTTTTATATTCCTCGACTTCCTTTTTGGCAGCCGCCGCCTGTTCGGCGATTTTGGCTTCGATCTCCTCTTCCGTCGCTTCGAGTTTTTCGTCGGTGATAATCCTGTCGATGATCAGCTGCGTCTTCACCTGTTCGGCAGCCTTTTCCTTAAAGCCTTCCCGATACGATTCCATCGTCTGGTTGGTGTATTTGAGATAGTCTTCCATCTTCAGCCCCTGATACATCATGCGGTAGGACATATCCTGCACCATGCTGTCGACCTGTTTTTCCACGAGGGCGTCGGGGATCTCGACTTCCGTCGTATCGGCGATCGCCTTCACGATTTTGTCTTCGGTCTCTCTCTCCGCTCTCTGTTCGTTGTTTTTGGTCAGTCTTTCGCGAACGGAAGCCTTATACGCTTCCACCGTTTCGCTTCCCGTCTTCTCCTTGACGAACTCGTCGGTCAGTTCGGGAAGTTTCTTCTCTCTGATCTCGTGAAGGGTGACGGTGAAGACGGCGTCTTTCCCTTTCAGTTCCGCCGCGCCGTAATCGTCGGGGAACTTCACGTTGATATCCTTGGTCTCGCCGACGGACATTCCTTCCACCTGTTCTTCGAAGCCGGGAATGAACGCCCCGCTGCCCAGGGTGAGGTTCTGCTTTTCCGCCGTGCCGCCGTCGAATTTCTTACCGTCGACCGAACCGCTGTAATCGATGACCGTCTCGTCGCCGTTCCGGGCGGGTCTGTCCGTGACGGAAACGTCGGTCGCGTGCTGTTTCAGCAACCTTTCGACTTCGCCGTCCACGTCTTCGTCTTTAACATTATACTCAACTTTTTCAATCTTTATTCCCTTATACGCGCCGATCTTCACCTCGGGCTTCACGGGGACGGTAGCCGTCATCGTCAATCCCTTATCGTCGATCTTATCGATCGATACGTCCGGTCTGTCTACGGGTTCGATGGTCGGTTCTTTTTCGAGAATATCGTAATAATACTGCGAGAAAGCGTCGTTGATGGCGTCTTCGTAGAAAATGCCTTTGCCGTAAGTCTGTTCGAGAAGGTGCTTGGGAACGTGCCCTTTGCGGAAGCCCGGAAGAGAATATTTCCCTTTCGTTCTCGCGTACGCTTTATCCTGCGCGTCGTTCCATTCCGTAGCGTTGAGAGCGATCGTCACTTTTACCGTGCTTTTTTCGCCTTTTTCAAACTTGTATTCCATAAAAACACTCCTGCGTTTTGTTTGTCACATGCTATTTTATCATATTTAAAAGGAATTTGCAATTTTTTACGCTCATAAATTTTACTTTTTCCGATTTTTTGTATATAATTACCTTATAACTTTCACCAAAACGGACAAAATTCCCTTTTCCCCGCGCAAAGCGGCGGTTTTACGGGGGAAAAGCCCGTCGGAGCAGCCATGCCACAGGACGCATTCACCTTATATTCGGAAATCGGCGAACTCAACCGCGTGCTCGCCGGCGCAAAGATCAACCGCGTTTCGCAACCCGACCGCGACGACGTATACCTGCTCACCTATTCCTCGGCCGGCGCAAAGGTCCTCGTTCTGTCCTCGAACGCGGAGAACTGCAGGATCTCCTTTACCGAAAACGAAAAGCCCAACCCGAAAACGGCGCCGGGCTTTTGTATGCTGCTCCGCAAACACCTGCTCGGAAGCGTGCTCGAATCGATCGAACTCGTCGGATTCGAGCGGATCGCGAAACTGACCTTCTCGGGAAGAAACGATTTTCGCGAAAAGGTGAAAAAAATCCTCTACCACGAAATCATGGGAAAATATTCCAACCTCATTCTGACCGAAGACGGAAAGATCCTCGGGTGCCTGAAAAACGCCCCGCTCGACGTCGCGACGTCGAGAGTCACTCTCGCAGGGGCGGAATACCGTTTGCCCAAGGCGCAGGACAAGGCGGATATTTTCAATAAAGAAGATTTGATAAGCCGATTAAACGCCTATCCGGAAGGGAGCGACCTCGCACGGTTCCTCTTTGAAAACGTCAAGGGGCTTTCCTTTCCGACGGCGGCGGAACTCGCCTTCCGCATCGGCGAAAACAAGACGGCGGAACAAAAATACGAGATCGCGAAAACCTTTCTCCTCACGCCGGAACTTCTGCCGAACGTGACGGGAGAAGGGAAACAGCGGGACTTTTACGTCACCGATTACAAAACCCTGACGGGCGTAAAAAGAGTATTCCCCTCCTTGCCGGAAGGCGAGCAGGCGTTTTTCGACGAAAAGGAAAGAGAGAAGGAATTCGTCTTCCGCCGCACTTCCCTTCTCGGGAAGATCAACGGGCTCGTCAAAAAGCAGACCAAAAAACTGCAGGGCGAGACGGAGAAGATCCTCGCCGCCTCCGAATGCGAGACCCTGCGGCTCAAGGGCGAACTGCTCACCGCAAACCTCTACCGCGTCGGCAAAGGAGAGACGGAAGTGACGCTGGAAAACTATTACGACGATTATAAACCCGTAAAAATCGCCCTCGACAAAAACCTTTCCCCCAACGCCAACGCGCAGAGATATTTCAAAAAATACGCAAAAGAAAAAAGGACGCTCGAGATCCTCCTCCCGCAGAAAGAGCAGACGGAAAAGGAACTCGCCTATCTGAAGAGCGTGCTTCTGGAGATCTCGCAGGCGACGGAGACCGCCGATTTCAGGGACGTGGAAGAAGAACTCGTCTCCTCGGGTATTCTGCCCGCCCCGAAATTCCGCAAAAAAGAGACGGCGGAAAGCCCTTACCGCGTTTTCCGCGTCGACGGATATCTCGTCCGCTGCGGCAAGAACAACGTACAGAACGACAGGCTGACGGGTCGGGCTTTCAAAGACGACCTCTGGCTGCACACCAAAGACTATCATTCCGCGCACGTCATCGTCGAGACCAAAGGAGAAAAAATTCCCGACCGCGTGATCGCCGCGGCGGCGGAGATCTGCGCCTATTACAGCGACGCCCGGGAAGGCACGAAAGTTCCCGTCGACTACACGCAGAAGAAATACGTCAGAAAGCCCCCGCAGGCAAAACCGGGCAGCGTGATCTATACCGACTATAAGACGTGCTTCGTCACGCCGTGCGCACACGAGGAATTCGCCGAGCGGGAACAGCCGAAGGAGGTCCGCCCGTGAACGGATATACCTGCGTCAAAGGAGAAACACGGTGCGAAAAGGTCATCGAACGCTCCCGCTTTCTGTCCGCCTGCAAAAAAACGGAGACGGAAGAGGAAGCGCGGGAATTTCTCGAATCGGTAAAAAAAGAACACCCCTTCGCCACGCATAACTGTTACGCCTTCGTCGCCGAACAGGGAAAGATCGCCCGCTATTCGGACGACGGAGAACCGCAAGGCACGGCGGGACTTCCCATTCTCGAAGTCATCAAAGCGAAAGGTCTGTGCGATACGACGGTCGTCGTCACGCGGTATTTCGGCGGGGTAAAACTCGGAGCGGGCGGACTCGTCCGCGCCTATTCGGGCGCAACCGCCGACGTCCTGTCCTTATGCGAGAAAGAAGAACACGTTCCTTCCGTCCTCTTTTCCGTCACCCTCTCCTACGACAAATACTCTTCCTTCCTGAAAAAAAAGGAGCAATATAAGCACGCGGTGCTTTCCTCCGATTTCGGCGAGGAAATCGTCCTCCGTCTTGCCGTGCCCCGTTCCGAGGCGGACCGTTTCGAGGCGGAACTCGTCGATTATTTTGCAGGAAAACTACCGATAAGCCGATTAAAAGAAGATTACGCGGTATATTGAAATGAAGAAGATCACCGATATCAAACCACAGGTCAAAAACAAAACGCGGTGCAACGTCTATCTCGACAATCTGTTTTTCTGCGGGCTGGAACTCGAAACGGTCGTGAAACACCGCCTGAAGATCGGGGACGCGGTCGAAGAAGAACGCCTCGGCGAGATCCAGAGAGAATCGGAGATCAGCCGTGCGTTCGACAAAGCCCTCGGCTTTATCTCCCGCAGCAAAAAGACGGAAAAACAGATCTGCAACTATCTGAACGGCAAGGGATATCTTCCCTCGACCGTTTCCGCCGTGATCGAAAAGCTGAAGGACTACCGTTTCCTTTCCGACGCCGAATACGCCGAAGATTACGTCGCGGCGTACTCCGCCAACAAAGGAAAACGCCTGCTGAAAATGGAACTGTCGTATAAAGGCGTTTCCGAAGAGGACGCGGAAAACGCCCTCGCCTCTCTCGGAGACGAATCGGAAAACGCGGCTCGCGTTGCAGAGAAATACATGCGCGGTAAGGAACATACGAGGGAAACCGCGGGGAAATGCTACCGCTATCTGATTTCCAAAGGGTTCGATTACGAAACGGCGAAAACCGCGAGCGAAAAATACCGTTCGGACGGCAACGAGGAGGACGATTTATGAAAGTTTACGCGTTTGAAACTCTGCCTTCCACCAACGATTTTCTGAAAACGCTGGACCCGGAAGAGGACGTCGCCGCCGTCGCCGAAGAGCAGACGGGGGGGAGAGGCTCGAAGGGTCGTTCCTTTTCGAGCGCAAAGGGCGGGGTCTACCTTTCCCTTCTCCGCATCCGTCCCTGTAAAGCGGAAGAGAGCTTCCGCATCGTCGTCAACGCCTCTCTCGCCGTCGTGCACACCCTCGCGGCGTTCGGGGTGGACGCCCGGATCAAGTGGCCGAACGACGTCTTTGCCGACGGGAAAAAGATCTCCGGAATGCTCATCGAAAACGTTTTCGAGGGCGACGAAGTCGCGAGGTCGATCATCGGAATCGGGCTGAACGTCAACAACGCTCTCCCTGCCGAACTCGCTTCCGTCGCGACGTCCGTCAATCTTCTCACGGGAAAAACGTACGATCCGAAAACCGTCGCAGCCACTTTGCTCTATCAACTCGGGAGAGATTTTTCCCGGGAAGAATACGTCGGCAAGTCCTTCATCCTCGGAAAAGAGATACGGGTCCTCCGGGGAGAAGAGACCGTTTCGGGCGTGTGCGAGGGTTTTACCGAAGACGGACGGCTGATCCTGTCCGGAAACCGCGTATTTTCGGCAGGAGAGGTCTCTGTCCGATAAAAACGACGGATAAACGACTTATAGAATAACAGAAACAAAAAATATCACTCCTTTAAAAAGACTCTACTGTCGGTAGAATTCCGCAATTCAACCGACAGTTGATTTTTTTTGCGGAAAAAACTTGAAAAACGATTTGCAATCTGCTATGATGAATGCGGGAGGAAAGAGACGCATACGATGAAACGGAAATATCTTTTCATGATAACGCTCTGCCTGGCGATGACGGCGACTGCCTGCGCGAAGCCGGATCCCGAATACTCGGTGAGAACGGGTTACGAAACGGAGACGCTGACCGTATCCGAAGCGCTGGCGGCAATCGATTACGATTCCCCGTCCGACGTGACGGTCCTTCTGAAGAAGGACGACTTCGTCCTCTTCGAAAGCGAGGCGTCCTGCGGTTTTGACGGAGAAAAGATCCTGACGGTCCGATCGGAAAACCTGACCTTCCGCTCGGAAGGAACGGCAGCGGATCTCAAAGCGGAGGTCGGCGAAAGAGTAAGCCCTCTTGCCGCCTATTATCTCTATCCCGCGGGGAGGGAACTGCTCGACCTGAACC
>CAMAJQ010000021.1 GCA_945835865.1 uncultured Clostridia bacterium | reverse complement strand
GGGCGTGCCTGCTGCGAGGTTGCCGTCAAAATCGCCCCACGGTGAGGGCTTGCGGCGGAAATTTTTACGGCAGGACGGTTCGCCGTCCGAGGCCGGGGTTCTCAGGCAGCGGTTTTTCGGGAGGAAAACATGATCGTTTCACAACTTCATCTGACCGATTTCCGCAATTACGCTGAGGAGACCTTCCGCTATCGGGAAGGAGTGAATATCGTCTGCGGCGGCAACGCTCAGGGCAAAACCAATTCGGCGGAAGCGATCTTTTTTCTCTGTACGGGCTATTCTCCCCGAGCGAAGAGGGATAAACAGGTCATTCGCCACGGGCAGACTTCGGCGCGCGTTTCCTGTGAGGCGCAGACCCGTTACGGCTCCGTGTCGGCGGAGATCCGCTTCTTTTCGGACAGAAACAAAGAGGTATCCGTCAACGGCGTCCCCGTCTCCAGAATCGGAGAACTGCTCGGAAACGTCAATTCTGTTTTTTTCAATCCGGGGGAACTCCGTCTCGTGCAGGAAAGCCCCGAGGACCGCAGGCGTTTTCTCGACATCTCCCTCTCTCAACTTTCCCGCGGCTATTTTTACGCTTTACAGAAGTATAAAAAGATCCTCGCGCAGCGCAACAATCTTCTCAAGGAAGAAAATCTTTCTCTCATCCGGGAGACCCTGCCCGTCTGGGACGCGCAACTCGCCGCAGCGGGGGCGAAGATCGTCGCCGAGAGAAACGCTTACGTCAGAATGCTTTCTCCCTTTGCGGGGGAGGCGCACGGCGAAATCACGGGGGGCAGGGAAACTTTGACCGTCACAGGGGATTACCGTTACGAGGGGACGGAAGAAGAGATCTGCAGGCAACTTGCGGACGCTCTCCGCGAAAAGGCGGACAAGGATATCGAACTCGGTTATACGACCGTCGGTCCCCACCGCGACGATCTGAAGATCCGCGTGAACGATTCCGACGTGCGGACCTACGGCTCGCAGGGACAGCAGCGCACGGCGGCAATCTCCCTGAAACTTGCCGAAACGGAGATCTTCCGCGAGAGATTCGGCGAATATCCCGTCCTCATTCTCGACGACGCGATGAGCGAACTCGATTGTTCCCGCAAGAGGAGACTGCAGAGTTTTATCGGAAAGATGCAGACCATCGTCACCGTGACGGAAAAAGAGGACGTTCCCGGTTACGAAAAGGCGAATATCATTCGGGTCGAAGATGGGAAAATCATGAGCGATTGAGCGCGATAAGCCGATGAACGTATGATTTTATATAAAAATCCATGCCGAAACGGGCGGGTGTCCTTTTTTTCGGAAATCGTCCGTCCCGACGTCGGCACAGAAAGGAGTCAGAAATGAGCGAATGTAATCACGATTGCTCTTCGTGCGAATCTAAGTGCGAGAAAAAGGATTTTCTCGCTATTCCGAAGGAAAGCACGAAGATCGGAAAAATGATCGCCGTCGTCAGCGGGAAGGGAGGCGTAGGAAAATCCCTCGTCACGGAACTTCTCGCCGTCAACACCCTTCGCAAAGGGCTGAGAACGGCGATTCTCGACGCGGACGTAACGGGACCTTCCGTTCCGAAGGCGTTCGGGCTGCACGAACCCGCGTGCGGGACGGAGGACGGATCGGCGATCTATCCCGTCGTGACGGCGCAGGGGATCAAGGTCATGTCGATGAACCTTCTTCTCAGCGAAGAAGGGGCGCCCGTCGTATGGCGGGGACCGGTCATCAGCGGCGCGGTCAAGCAGTTTTATACCGACGTTCTGTGGGAAGACGTCGACTTTATGTACGTGGATATGCCTCCCGGAACGGGCGACGTGCCCCTTACCGTTTTTCAGTCTCTGCCCGTAGACGGTATCGTCGTGGTGACGACCCCGCAGGACGCGGTTGCCATGATCGTGGAAAAAGCGGTCAGAATGGCGGAGATGATGGACGTGAGGATCCTGGGGATCGTGGAGAACATGAGTTACGTCACCTGTCCGTGCTGCGGCGAAAAATTCTATCCGTACGGAGAAAGCCGCACGAGATCCGTTGCGGAGAAATATTCCATTCCCCTTCTCGGCTCTCTTCCGATCGAGCCCGGACTCGCCGCTCTCGTGGACGGCGGCAGGGTGGAGGAATTTGAAGGAGATTATCTTGCCGACGCGACCGAAGCCGTGCTCCGGTCCGTTTAAAGGGAAGGGATAACGACAGGTTCATGAAAAGCCCGCAGGGCGGAAGCAAAGGCGCTTTCTCCCTGCGGGCTTTTTCAATGCGCCGCAATCGGCTCGGTTTTTTTCTTCCAGCTTCCGCGTGGGTTCACGCCGCCGGAAGGGTCTTCACCCATACGTACTGATATAAGTTGCCGCCGGAACGGTAAGTTTCTTTCAACAGAGCCGCCGCTTCCGCGGGGAGGGAGAGAGAGTCGGCGGAAACGGCGGACGTGCCGTCTGCGGACGTCCTTTTCCAGCCGTGAGGATCTTCAAACGTCGCTTCCGTGAGCAGAGCGCAACCGTAAAACGCAAAGTTGTTGATGACGGCGACCGTGCGGGGGATAAAGATCTTCGTGATCTTTCCGTTGTTCCGGAAGGCGTTTTCCCCGATTTCCGCAAGAGAGTACGTCCGCTCTTCGCAGGAAACGACGGCGGACAGGGTGATTTCCCCCGCGAGCGCCGCGTCGGAAGAGACCAGTTCCGCTTCGCCGTAACCGCTTACCCGGTAGGTAAAACTTCCGATCGTGAACTCTTCTCCGTATTCGAGAGAGGAGGTCGCGTATCCTTCCTCGGCGGGCGTCGGAAGGGCGTACAGGAAGTTCGCGGAGGAGTTGAAGTTGCCCGTTTCGCCGACGGTGTGGTCGGCGAGGTCGCCCGGCTGACAGAAATAGTCGTAGACGACCCCTTTGCCGATATGAGGCTGATCGTCCCAGGTGAGGTCGTACCAGTACCATCCGTCCCCGATCTTTACGATATTCCACGCGTGTCCTTCTCCCTTGCTCGTTCCGGAAACGTAAACGTTTTCCACTCCGCAGGCGTTGAGCAAAAGGGAGAACGCCTTCGCGTAGCCCTCGCAGACGGCTTGCCCGCGCGTGAAAACGCCGAGAATTCCGTGCGCCCAGCTTTCGCTGACGGGGTAGCCGGAATCGTCGCGCGCGTAATCGATGTTGCCGATGATCCCGTCGTGGAAAGCGAAGGCGATCCGATAGGGAGAGGTTTCGCCTTCGGCTTCTCTCAGATATCCGTCTATTGCCGCGTAAACGGCGTCGTTCTGCTCCTTCCGCTCGCTTCCGTTCCGATAATCGCTCTCGACGCAGACGGAAAGGTTTTTCGAGTTGTAGACGACTTGCCCCGAGATCCAATAATAGAGAGGGTGGTCGTACCGATAGGTCGCCCACACGCTGATCGCCTGATTGAGGGTGAGCCCGAGACTATCGTATCCGATCTCCCCCGCCACGTAAACCGTCGACCCGTTCACCTGTACCGCGGAAGCCGATTTCGTCCCGTCGTCATGGAAGGCGGAAGCCGTTTCGTCGAGTTTCCGATAGAAGTTCTGATAAGCCGTTCCGCCTGCGAGCGTCCCCAAATATCCGTAGCCGTAGTCGGAGGCGCAACGGTCGGCGATATTCGCGTCGTATCCGCAGACCGTGCAGGATTCTCCCTCCGTATGGGCGCCTTCGTCGAAAACAATTCCGCATTCGTCGCAGACTTTGTAATGCCCCGATTTGTTCCGGTGATAAGAGATCGCTTCGTGCGGTTGCGCTTCCGTCAGAAGGACCAGGCAGACTTCGCATTCCTGCCAATGCGTCGCGTCGTCGCTTTTCGTCACGGGCGAATGTCCTTCGGCGGGAAGGGTCACGTCCCCGATCGCGACGCCCCCTCTTTCTCCGGTGAAATCGCCTCCGCAGACCGTGCAGTGCCAATGCTCCGCGATGCCCTCTTCCGTGCAGGAAGGCGTTTTGCCTTCAGCGTATTCCGTCGTATGTTCTTCTTTGTCGAGTTGCTCGGAGCAACCGCGGACGGTACACTCGTGCCAGTGGTACGTTCCGTCGGAAACCCATCCGGCGGAGGCAAGGTGCGTGTGACTGCTCTGCTTTCCGAAGTTGACGTTGCAGGCGGAAAGACCGAGCCCCGAGAAAAGGGTTGCGGCGAGCAGCAGTAAGGGAAGTATTTTCCGTTTCATGTCCGGATCTCCTTTTTTCCTGGATCGTCAGGAGTCTTTCTGAAAATATTGTATCATAAACCCCGCTTCGCCGTCAACTCTTTTTTTGACGGGAAACGGCAGTCTGAAAATCCGAAATACCGTTTGATCGACTTATTTCGCGCTTTTTTCTATTGAAAAATACGTTTTTGAAACGCGCGACGTATCCGGTCGGATCGCTCCTCTGCGTGACGTTCCTGACCGTTTTTTTTCTTACGTTCCGATTTCGGTTGTTGCCTGTAAAAGCCGCTGTGCGGCGGTCTGATCCTTCCCGGTCGGAATGGGCGTCGGCGGTCAGCGTGCGGTAGGGAAATCGGCGTTCATCAGAACGTCGATCTTCTGCTCCTTCTGATAACTCTGTCCGTTCAGAATGGCGAGCATGAGTTTGATCGCGCTCGCTCCGATCTCGAAAAAGTTCTGCGAAACGGATATGATATGTCGTTCGGCGTTGGTTCGGGTATCGATGCTGTCGAAGCCGGTTATCATGAGATCTTCCGGAATGCGGATGCCCCGTTCGACGGCGTCCAGATACAAGCCGTTCGCGCTGACGTCGTTGATGCAGCAGATGGCGGACGGCTTTTCGTCGAAGGCGAAATATTCGTCCAGACACTTGTGGATAAACCGGTGAAAAATGCTGTGCTGTTTGGTCGGGGACTGAACCATTTCGAGCAGGTGGATATTTTCGCTGTTGAAAAGATATTCCGTCCGCAGTTCGAGTTTGTTCTTGATCAGTCCGGAGCAGAAGCCCTTGAAGCGCTCGGATTCCGTCGGCGCCATGGAATCGCTCAGTGAGAAAAAGGCGATTTTTTTATGCCCGAGGCTGACGAGTTTGTCGACGATCTGTTCCATGCCCTTGGCGTTGCGGCTGGTGACGAGAGGGGTTTCGATCCCGCAGATGTTGCGGTCGATGCAGACGATCGGTTTGCCTGCGGCGAGGATTTCGGCGTACAGCGACAGGTTCTTCCGCGAATTGCAGGGGTAGACGATCAGACCGTCGAATTTTCCTCCGAGTAGTTCCCGGAGGTATTTCTCTTCCCGCATGATGTTGTTGCGGGTGTTGTATACGGGGGTGAAAATATTGTTCGCCGTCGTGATGCTCTGTATTCCCTTTACCGTCGCGTTGAACTCCTCTCCGAAGGGCAGAATGACGGGGATGATGAGTTGGGTGGTGCGGAAATTGAGTTTTCCGTTGACGAAAGTTCCGCCTTTTTTGACGCGGTATACGAGATTGATGTCGCTCAGTTCCTTCATGGCTCTCGTCACCGTGATGCGGCTGACCCCGTACCGTTTTGCGAGTTCGATTTCCGAGGGCAGTTTATCTCCTACCTTCAGTTCGCCGTTCTTGATTCTGGCGATGACGTCGTTGTAAACTTTTGCGTACAGTTTTTCTCCCAAGGATTTTCCCTCCCCTTCCGTTTTCAGCATAACATGTTTTCGACGAAAAATCAACTAAATGACATAAAAATATTGTAAATTCGGGGGATTTCTTATAACATATTATTTTTTATGATATATTTTTTTCTCGTTCGGTATTGACAAGACGGCAGTTTGGTGTTACAATAAGCCTGCGTTACCGCGGGGCGTTTCCGCGCCGCGGCAAAAAAGATAAAGGAGAAAAAAGCATGAAAAGCATTTTCGGAAAAATCACGGCATTCGTCCTGGCGATCGGGTTCGCGTTTGCCTGCGCTTCCTGTTCCGGCGGCGGCACGACCGGAGGAGAATCTTCGGACTCGGGTCAGACCGTCACGCTGAAAGTGGAATCGGCGGCACCCCTCAAACAGAATTACATCGCCCTTCTCAAATCGGAAAAAGAGGGATCGCAGATCTATAATCAGTCCCTGTTCACGAAAAAGGTCGTCGACGGGTTCAAGGAGAAATATCCCAACATCAAACTTCAGTTTATCGAAGACGGCTGGGGAGACGCTCTCTATCAGAAACAACAACTTTATATCCGCAACAACAACATTCCCGTCGATATCCTCATCGGCGAGACCTACATGGGATATTTTTCGGAGAACGGACTCTTTGCCGAGCTCGATCAGAACAAGTTTGCGGACGTGGTCGAAGGGGCTTACGCGGATACCTTCGTCGACGGCAAAATGTATTGCGTGCCGATGTGCACGGGTATTTTCGGCTTGCAGTATAACGAGACCATTCTGAAAGAGGCGGGGATCGCGGAAGAGAATTTCGCGCCTTCCACCTGGGACGGACTTCTCGAAAACTGCAGGATCGTTTCCGAATACGCGAAGGCAAACGGCAAGGACTACGGCGGGATCATCATGAACAACGTCGCGGGGATGTCCGGCGCTTTCCGCGCGCTTCCCTTTATGAGACAGGCGGGAGGCGATTTCTTCGACGCCGACGGTAATCTCGCCATCAACAGCGAGGAGAATCAGAAGGCGTTTACCTATCTCCGCAGCCTTTCCCAATATGCATATCCCGCTTCGCTGACCGAAACGAGCGAGGACGTGCTCCAGTATTATTTCACTTCGAAAAATTACGCGGCGTACATGATCGAAGGGCAGTGGTCGATGTCCGGCGCGGCGGACAATATCAAGAGCGCCGTGCTTCCCACGATGAACGCTTCCTCGACGGAAAAAGGAAACTGCTACGTCGGAAACGTTCTCTTCGGAATTTCCAAGACGACGAAATATTACGCCGAGGCTTCCGCTTTCCTGGAATATATCACGAGCGACGAAGTGCAGGGCTGGTTCTACGAACTCGACGGCAGACTTCCCGTCAACAAGACGACGCTTGCCAAAGAGGAGACGAGAACGGTCCATCCCAACATCAATCCCTATATCGACGCACTGCTCGAAGGCGGTTTCCGGGGCGGGCTTCCCTGCTTCACGAAGAACGCCAACGATATCTGGGCGAAATGGGCGACCTTCTATAACAGCGTTCTTTCGGGAACGGAATCCGTCGCCTCCCTGTGCGACGGCGTGCAGAGCGATATCTCCGCTAAACTCGGCTGATTTTTCGCAAGACTCCCGTCCGGGTAAGGGAATAAGGATAAAATGGAACGTCAATCGAATTCAGAGATCGTCGGGACCCCGCCCGCAGGCGCGGACGGAGCCCCGACGGAAAAAAGAAGAACGCCGAACAAAAGGGCGGTCATGGAAAACGTGCGCGGCTGGTCGGTGGTGGGACCGCTGATCCTTTATTATGCGATTTTCGGCATCCTTCCCCTTGCGATCGTCGTGGAATACAGTTTTTACCGGGACGAACTATTCCTCGGAAAAGTCTGGGTGGGCTGGCAGAATTACGTTACGTTTTTCACGCAGAAGGAATATTACGTCCTTCTGCTGGACACCATGCTCATCGCCGCGTTTACCATCGGGTTCAGCGTCGTGTTCGGTCTTCTTCTCGCCAAACTGATGACGGGACCCATTCGCGGGAAAGGGTTTTACCGCACGGTTTACTATCTGCCCGTCGTCATTTCTCTTGCGATCGTCGCGCAGATCGCAAACGTATGGCTCAACTACAACAACGGAACGATCGACAATCTGCTCGTCGCCTTCGGGCTCGGGAGGATCGATTGGTATAAGAGCGCTTTCTGGATGTATTTCTGGATCATCGTCATCTGTATCTGGAAAGGGCTCGGGGCGACGGTCATTCTCTTCGTCGCGGGGCTTTCCGGGATCTCTCCCGAGATCTACGAGGCGGCGGACGTGGACGGAGCGGGGAAGTTCGTCAAGTTTTTCAAAATCACCCTTCCTCAGCTCAGACCCATGTTCGTGTTCGTCCTGATCACGAGTATTATCGGCGCGTTCAATATCTTCGAGCCCGTACAGCTCATCTCGCAGGGCGGTCCGGACGGAGCGACCAAAGTCGTGTTGTTCCAGATTTATAACGAGTCCTTCCAGAACGGAAACTACGGAATGGGAAGCGCGATCTCCGTCATTCTGCT
>CAMAJQ010000020.1 GCA_945835865.1 uncultured Clostridia bacterium | reverse complement strand
CTGCAAAAAGGAGACGTGCTCGTCGTCAATAACACGAAAGTATACCCCGCGAGGATTTACGCGCGGACTGCGCACGGGGGCAAAGCGGAGATCCTTCTGTTGAAAAGGATCAATCTGACCGATTGGGAAGTCCTCGTAAAACCGGGGAAAAAATGCAGGGAAGGAACGGTGCTCACCGTCGGCGACGAACTTTCCGCCGAGATCCTTTCCCGTACGGAGGAAGGGGGAAGGATCGTCCGTTTCCGCTTCGAAGGGGTGTTCGAGGACGTTCTCTCCCGCGTGGGCGAAATGCCTCTGCCTCCCTATATTCACGAAAAACTCAGAGATCAGTCCCGCTATCAGACGGTTTACTGCAAGGAGGAAGGGTCTGCCGCCGCGCCTACCGCCGGGCTTCACTTCACGCTGGAACTGATGGACGCGCTCCGCGCGAAGGGCGTCGAGTTCGTCGAGGTCAATCTGAACGTCGGGCTCGGCACTTTTCGCCCCGTCAAAGTAGAGGACGTGACGGCGCACAAAATGCATACGGAATCCTATTCCGTTTCGGAAGAGGCGGCGGAGCGCATCAACGCGGCGAAGAGAGAGGGGAGGAGAGTGATCGCCGTCGGCACGACGAGCGTTCGCACCCTCGAGAGCGCGGCGGACGAAAACGGCGTCGTCCGCGCCTGCCGGGGCGATACGGACATTTTCATCTACCCCCCTTACCGGTTTAAAGTGGCGGACGGGCTCGTCACCAACTTTCACCTTCCCGAAAGCACGCTGATCATGCTCGTGGCGGCGTTTACCTCGCGGGAAAAAATCCTGGAATTATACGAACTCGCCGTCAGAGAGAAATACCGCTTTTTCTCCTTCGGCGACGCGATGCTGATCCTCTGACGGACAGACGGAAAAACGATATGGAAAAATTCTATTTTGAAACGGTAAAACAGGATCCCGCAACGGGTGCGCGCGCGGGTATTTTTCATACGCCGCACGGCGACGTGGAAACCCCCGTATACATGCCCGTCGGTACGCAGGCGACCGTGAAGGGGGTGCTTCCCCGCGATCTCAAGGAGGCGGGAGCGAGCATCGTCCTCGCCAACACCTATCATCTGTATATGCGTCCCGGAGACGAGATCGTACGGAAGGCGGGCGGACTGCACGATTTTATGAACTGGCAGGGTCCGATCCTGACGGACAGCGGCGGTTTTCAGGTGTTTTCTCTTTCCAAACTCAACGACATCCGCGACGACGGCGTGACTTTCCGTTCCAACGTGGACGGAAGCAAGCATTTCATTACCCCCGAAAAAGCCGTCGCAATCGAGAACAATCTCGGCGCGGATATCATCATGGCGTTCGATCAGTGCAGTGAATTCGGCGCCGACCGAAAAGCGAGCGATAAGGCGATGCGGCGTACGCTTGCATGGCTGGACAGATGTTACCTTGCGCATAAAAGAGAGGATCAGGCGCTCTTTCCCATCGTGCAGGGAAACGTTTTCAAGGATCTCCGGGCGGTTTCCTTACGGGAAACGATCCCGTATGCGAAATACGGCATCGCCATCGGCGGGCTTTCCGTCGGAGAGCCCAAGGACGTCATGTACGACGTCATGGACTCCATGCTTCCCGATTATCCCGTGAACGTCCCCCGCTATCTGATGGGGGTCGGCAGTCCCGACTGTCTTCTCGAAGGGGTGATGCGGGGGATCGATATGTTCGACTGCGTTCTCGCCACGAGAATCGCCCGCAACGGGACGGCGATGACCTCGCGAGGGAAAGTGGTCGTCCGCAACGGAAGGTATAAAGAGGATTTTACCCCTCTCGATCCCGAGTGCGACTGCTACTGTTGCCGTCACTATACGAAGGCGTATCTCCGCCACATGGTCAACGTGAACGAAATGATGGGCGGAATGCTTCTGAGCCTGCACAACATCTCCTTCCTCACCCGTCTCATGCGGGATATCCGCAAGTCCATTCTCGGCGGATATTTTCTCGATTTCCGCAAGGAGTTCTACCGCAAATACGACGGCGGGAATGAAAATTAAGTGAAAGCGACATAATTTTTCCTCAATTCTCTTTCAAACGGTTGCTTTTTCCCGAAAAAAAATTTATTATTGTAGAAAAGGTCTTTGGGCGGGACGCCCGGAACAGACCCTAAAACATACGGAGAATCAGAACATGTTATTCAATCTTCTGGAAGCCGCAGCTTCGTCTGCGGAACAATCTTCCTCGTCGGCAAAAAGCGGGGGAAGCGGCTACGTGATCTGGATCATTTTCGGTGCGCTGATCGTCTTTATCCTCATCAATTCCATCTTTTCCCGCAAGAGAAACAAGAAGATGGCGGAAGAACAGGAAAAGAAAATGGCGATCAAACCGGGATATCTCGTCACGACCATCGGCGGCGTCATCGGCGTCGTCACCGAAGTCAACGAGGAAGAAAATTCCTTCGTTCTGAAGACGGGTGACGGAGAGAATGCGTGCTATCTCAAATTCGATAAACAGGCGATCTATATGTCCAAAGCGCCCGAAACGGAGAACGGAACGACGGAGACGGCGGACCCGTTCGTCCCGGAAGGAGAGGAAAACGCTCCGACGGCGGACGTTGCGGAAGAGTCGGAAAGGACGGAAGACGCTCCTGCTGCGGACGTTGCGGAAGAATCGGAAACGGAAGAAAAGAAGGACTGAATTCTTTTTTCGCGTCCGGTCGGGGGCGGGTCTGCCCGCACGATGAAAAAAAAGTATAACGGAGACGACCTTCGCATAAGATAGAACGTCGGAACCTTTCGGGTCCGTTCTTCTTTGCGGAGGTCGTTTTATGAGAGAACTCGTCGGAGGAAAGAAAATCGCGTACGAAACGGCGAAGGGGATCGTCTCGTCGGTACTGTTTACTCTCGGAGCGGTGTTGCTGTTTGCTCTCGTTCTCGATCTGACGGGGGCGGACGACGGGATCATCCGTCCGATCAATCAGATCATCAAGTCCCTCTCCGTTTTCGGCGGATGTCTTCTCGCCGTCCGCGACGACAAGGGCTGGCTCAAAGGTCTTCTTATCGGGCTGATCGCCTCGCCGGTCTCCGCGCTTCTGTTCGGCTTCGTCGGGGGAGGCGGGCTTTCTCTTGCGGGGACGCTCGTCGACGCTCTTTGCGCGGCGGTCGTCGGCGGGATATCGGGGATCCTCATCGTCAATTTTCTTCCTTTCGCGCGGGCGAAAGGGTAAAACGTCCTGCCGCGGCGGAAAGATTTTTCTTTCCGCGGGAGAAAAACCGGGCGGCGGACGAGGTCAAAAAAACCCTTTTCGGGGAGCGGGACGGAAAAGAACGCCTTTTCCGTCCCTTTTTTGTGTAAAAGTTTGATAAAAAGAAGGGCGTTTTGAAAAAAAATCGGCGATTTTTATTGACTAAACCGATAAGAAGTTATATAATATTAGAGTGTATATATCGGGTCGCGCTTTTTCGCTACGGACGCGCGCCGATAGGAGTAAAAGTTATTGCACAACCAGCAGGAGGCAAGAATGCGTAAGACCAAATCCATAGTGATCCTTACAATTCTGGCAGTACTCATCGTCGTTCTCGGAACGGCGAGTTTTGCCAGTTTTCCCATTCCGAATTCCATTCGCGACTACAACTCGATTTTCAGTCAGATCAGCAAGGGCATCGACCTTGAAGGCGGTTATTACGCCGTTCTGACTCCGGAGGTCAGCGAGGAAGAAGCGGACAAGCTCGACCTGGACAGCGTCATTCAGACCATCCGTACGAGACTTGACGATAAGGGCTACACGGAAGCAACCATCACCAAACAGGACGTCACCTCTCTCAGAGTAGAGATCCCGAACGTCGATAATGCGGACGAAGTGCTTGAGATCCTCGGTTCTCAGGGCAAACTCGAATTCCGTGATTCCTCGGGTACCGTATGGCTGACGGGGGACGACGTGGAAAAGGCGACCAAGGGGTACGATCAGGACGGTAAGCCGTGCGTGAATCTCGAATTCACCGCGAACGGACAGAAGAAGTTCGCCAACGCGACGGAGACCATCTCGTCTTCCTCGTCCGACAATTATCTTTATATTTACCTCGGAGACACCCTCGTTTCCCAGCCGCAATGTAAAGAAACCATCAACAGCCGCACCGCAAGCATTACGGGGCTTGAGACCGTCGAAGAGGCGGAAAACATTGCCGCCGTCATTTCCAGCGGCGCGCTCTCCGTCAGTTTCGTGATCGGCGAAACGAGACAGATCAGCGCAACCCTCGGCGAAGGCGTCGTCAACAACGCCCTCATCGCGGCGGGAATCGGGCTGCTCGTTATCTTCGCGATCCTCATCATCTTCTACGGCGGCATGGGCGTCGCGGCTTCGGTTGCGCTCGCCGTTTACGTCATTCTGTACACCATCGTCCTCGCTCTTTTCCCGTGGGTTCAGCTGACCTTCCCCGGAATCGCGGGTATCATCCTCTCCATCGGTATGGCGGTCGACGCCAACGTCGTCATCTTCGAGCGTATCAAAGAAGAATACGCTTCGGGCAAGACGTGCACGGCGGCGATCCGCGCGGGCTATAAAAGAGCGTTCATCACCGTATTCGACTCCAACGTCACCACGGTCATCGCGGCGATCGTCCTCTGGATCTTCTGCTCGGGCTCCATTCAGGGATTTGCGATCACCCTTTTCCTCGGCGTTCTCGTTTCCATGTTCACGTCCGTCGTGCTGACGAGATGGATCATGAAACTGTTCAGACCTCTGACCAAAAACGAAGAAAAATTCTACGGTCTCGTGAGAAAGGAGGCTACCAATGGTTAATTTTTCCTTCAGAGATAAAAAATTCAGAATCTCCGAAAAATTCTTCCTTTATCTTGCGATCGGTCTCGTGGTGATCGCGGTCGGTTTCGTGTTCATGGCGATCAAAGGCATGAACGTCGGTATCGAATTCAGCGCGGGCGCCACGGTTGAAGTGTCCGTAAAGAACATTGAAAATTTCGACGAATCGTCCTTCAAGAAAGATTTTGAAGGCTGGTTGCAGGGCGACAGGAATTTCGACGGAACCGTCGAATATAAGGACCAGTATCAGACTTCGACGACGCAGACTTCGCGTACGGCGGGCGTTGCGACCTTTGAATTCCGTTTCGGAACCAAAATGAAATCCGACGGACAGGAAATCGATCTTTCCGCGACGGTTGACGATGAGACGAGCGACGATTACGGCAAGACTCTTCTCATGGTGAAAGCCGAAGAAGTGAAGAAGGAAATTTCTACGGCGGTGCTCGCTTACCTTCAGGATAAATATCCCTCTGCGGAAGTCACCGAGACTTCGGAACACTTCGAGATCAACGCGCACACCCTCGATAACGACGTCATGCTCTATACCATCCGTACGGCGTTTATCGCCATTGCGGTAGCGATCGTTGCCATGCTCGTTTATATCTGTTTCCGTTTCACCTGGGTTGCCGGTATTTCCGCAGTGCTCACCCTTTGCTTCAACGTCCTCGTGATGGTTTCGCTCACCACGCTTTTCCGCATCCCGGTCAACTCCACGTTTATCGCTGCGGTCATCACGATCATCGGTTACTCCATCAACGCGACCATCGTCGTGTTCGACAGGGTGCGCGAACTCGACGCCCTTCCTTCCATGGTCAACGAGAGCGACGAAACCATTGCGAACAAGTCGATTGCGGCTACTCTTTCGAGAACCATTCTGACGACCCTCACCACCTTGGTCGTCATCGTCCTTCTCGCCGTGTTCGGCACGAACTCCATCAAGGAATTTGCCTATCCCATTATCTTCGGTCTGATTGCGGGCGCTTATTCCTCCGTCTTCCTTGCCGCACCCATCTGGGTGTATCTCAGAAAACTTTTCCGTCAGTCCGGCAAGAGAAGTTCTGCAAAGAAATCGCTCAAGAAAAAAGCAGCCGCGGCAACCACGAACGCGTAATCCTTTCTTCGGAAAGGAGCGCGGGGCAGGAAGCACGTTTTCGGCAAGTTTCCCCGACGGGTACTCGGCGGACGGACTCTCGATTCCGTCCGCTTTTCCTTTTTTAAACGGCGGTTTATATGATAAAAATCCGGGATATACAGAACGAACAGAAAAATTTAACGGACGAGATCGTCCGTGCGACGGGCGTTTCGGAGCGGTTTGCGCGTCTTCTGGTTTCGAGATCGGTCGGAAGCGGCAGGGAAGCCTACGACTTTCTGCATCCGTCTGCGAAAAATCTGTCCGATCCCTATTCTCTCCGCGGAATGCGGGAGGCGGTCGACCGTTTGCATGCGGCGAGAGAGAACGGGGAGACGGTCGTCGTTTACGGCGACTACGACGCCGACGGGATCTCCGCCGTCACCACTCTCGTCAGAAGTCTCCGTGTATACGGGATCGAAGCGGCTTGCGTGATTCCCGAAAGAGAAAACGGTTACGGTCTGACGGAAGAAGTTCTTGACGGCGTCATCGACGAATATTTTCCCGATCTGATCGTTACCGTCGACTGCGGCGTCAGCGCGTACGAGCAGGTGGAAAGGCTGAAAGATCTCGGAATCGACGTCATCGTGACCGATCACCACGAGATCCCCGAGCGCCTGCCCGACTGTACGGTGATAAATTGTAAACTGACGGGGCAAAATACGTACGACGGGCTTTGCGGGGCGGGAGTCGCGTATCAACTCTCCCGCGCGCTCATCGGCGAAAAGGCGAACGCCTGTATCGACGTCGTCGCCGTTGCGACCGTCGCGGACAGTATGCCTCTGACGGGGGATAACAGGATCATCGTGAGCGAGGGACTGAAGAAGATCCGCGCGGGAAAAGCGGGAAAGGCGGTCAAAGCCCTTCTCGCCGCAGCGCAGGTCAGAGAGATCAACTCTTCCGCGCTTGCATACGCCCTCGCACCGCGCATCAACGCAGCGGGCAGGATGGGAGACGCAAGGTCTGCGCTTGCTCTCTTTCTGAGCGAGGACGACGGAGAAATCGCCGATCTCGCGGACAGGCTGAACAAATACAACGTAGCCCGCCAGACGGAATGTGAGAAGGTTTACGCGCAAGCAAGAAAAAAACTGGAAAAATGCGATCCGGAATCGCGGATCATCGCCTTATACGACGACGAATGGAAGTCGGGCATCGTGGGGATCGTCGCCGCGAGACTCGTGGAGGAGACCAACAAACCGACCGTTCTGTTTACCGTGAGAGACGGCGTTCTGCACGGGAGCGCGCGTTCTCCGGAGGGGATCAACGTCTTCGACGCTCTCTCCGCCGTAAAGAACGAGACGGTGGAATTCGGCGGGCACGCGCAGGCAGCCGGCGTGACGGTCAGAAAGGAGAATCTCCCCGCGTTTGAAAGGGCGATGAACGAGTATCTCTCTTCCCGTTACGCTCCGTCCGATTTCCGGCGCGTGGTCGAGGCGGACGAACTCGTCGTCAGCCCCTTCGATCTGTCTTTTGCAAAGGAACTTGAACTTCTCGAGCCGACGGGGGTAGAAAACAAAAAGCCTCTCTTCGCGCTGACCTGTTATCGCGCGGACGCCGTCCCCGTCAAATTCGGCTCGCCGCACGTCTCTTTCCGCACTCCGTTTATCGATCTGATCGATTTCGGAGGGTACGAGAGGGCGGACGTGCTCAACGCCGATTATAAAAAGATGATTCTTTTCGAGCCGAACGTCTCCGTTTTCAACGGGAGAGAATCTCTGAAGGGGTACGTCAGACGGGTGGAGACGGTCGTGGAGGACGGGCAGTCCTCCCGTGCGGCGGTCCTCGCGTCGTCCGTGAAGAAAAAGGGGGGGGCTTACAGGTCCGTCACGACCGCCGATTGCGCCGAATGGATCTCCCGTGCAAAAAAAGAAATTTACGGAACGCTTTTCGTCGCGGGCAGAACGGATACTTTTACCCTTTTCCCCGAATTGAACGACTTCGATTTTTCCATTCTTTCCCCCAACGGAAAGGGCAACGTGAACGCCGTTCTTTGGGGAATTTCCGAAATTCCGGAGGGGTACCGGCGGGTCGTTTACCTCGATAAACCGCTGAGGACGGCGGAAAAAGAGGGGGTCGAAATTCTCGTCAACGAGGAGAGGATCGGCTTTCACGCGGAGGATCTCCGCGTCGACAGACAGACCTTCGGCAGAGTGTTTCTCGCGATGAAAAACGCGATGAAGTTCTGCCGCACGTCGGACGTCCTCGCGCGGGCGGGGTCGGATTGTACCCTCTCGGCA
>CAMAJQ010000019.1 GCA_945835865.1 uncultured Clostridia bacterium | reverse complement strand
GTTTTGCTGCGGAAGGTTTGAAATCCTTCATGATCGTCAATACTATCGAAGGATGCAAAGCGGCGATCGCTGCAATCGGCGAAATGATGAAAGAGAACGGACTCGTCCGTTATCCGACCGACCACATGATCAACGAGGAAGGCACGGAAAAAGGCTTCAACTACGTTTTGAAAGCGTAATTTCGGGAAACCGTTTACGGCAAATCAAACGTATCAAAAAAGAAAACCGACCGGGGCGACCCGTATTCCCTTCCGAGGGATACGGGTTTCCTTGCGTCTGTAGACCGCATGAACGCGGGAAGACAAGAGAGGTTATAGAAACGATATGAGCGAAAAGGTCATTCTTACCGAAGAAGGCTATCAGGAACTTGAAAAAAGACTCGAATACTTAAAATTTACCAAACGTCCGGAAATCACGGAAAGAATCAAGATTGCCAGAGATTTCGGCGACCTTTCCGAAAACGCCGAATACGACGCGGCGAAAAACGAACAGGCGAGAATCGAAGGGGAGATCATCGAGATCGAGGCTCAACTGAAATCTGCCGAAATAATCAAATCGAGCGATATAAAGAAAGGCGTCGTGTCCGTCGGAACCAAAGTGAAAGTGTACGACGAGGACGAGAAGGAAGAGACGGTTTATGAAATCGTCGGAACGACGGAGGCGGATATCAGCGTCAACCGCATTTCCAACGTTTCCCCGATGGGAAAGGCGCTCGTGGGTAGAAAAGTCGGAGAAACCGTGGTCGTAAAAGCGCCCACCTGCGAATATAAGGTCAGGATCCTCGAGATCGTAGGCTGAAGCATCCTGAATTCAGGCTGACGAGATCGGATTTGTTTTCGTAATCCGAAGATCAACCGGAAATCGGCTGTTTTCGCCCGGAAGGGTGGCAATGAAGGTCGTCGGTCGGATGCAGGGAAAGGGAAAGACGGGGCTGTCGCTTTTTACGTTGACGCGACAGTCTCTTTTCAAAAAATCCGTCCGTGCGTCCGGAGTGTGACGCAATGGGGGAAAAGATTCTGTGCGCGTTCATTTCGCGGCGGGTGTTTTCGGCAAAACGGAAAACCCGGAAAGATACGTTGATGAAATCGCACGCGGGGGAAGAGGGATGTCTCTCCGACGGTAATCGACGGGGAGATAAAGGAGTTTATCGATGGATTTAAAAATCACCAAATCCCGTTTGGCAAATCTGCTGAGTTACGATTGGCTGAAAATCATTGCCTCGGTCATAGCGGCGATATTCTTCTGGTCGTTGATTTTTACGATGACCGCGACCCGCTGTACGGACGGAGAAAGTTTTTACCTCGTCGTTTACGAAGGGGTCAGGACGGCAGACGCGACCTCGAACGAGAACTATCTCGCTGAAATGCAGGACAAGGGTTATTTTTCCTATGACGTTCTCGAACGCGAGGTGACGGAAATTACGTCCACGGGGCAGTATTCTGCTTCCTATATGCTCACGCTTCGGCTTTCGACACATGAAGGAGACGTCTTTTTAAGCGGAGGAGGAAACGACCTGAAAAAGGCGCAGGAGGCGGGTGAGTTTTCTGCAGACAACATTTCGCAGATTCAGTCCCTCGTCAATCAGGGCGTCTTGCAGTCTCTTGAATCACTGCTGGGAGCGGCGAAAGATTATTGTACCCGGACGTTTATCACGGAACACGAAGACGGAACGTACACGGTAAACGGAGAGGCGATTGCCGATTATTTCCGTACTTATCGCATCAAGAGCGCGCGCAATTACAAAAAAACGTATCGGACGGAGGCGCAGATCGCAGAGGGAATCGAAAAAGAGATCGAAAGGATCGAATCCGTTTATCTCAATTATCGTTTTATTACGGAAGCCATCGAAAGGACATCCGGAACGGAAGACGACTTTCTCTGGTACGCCGCCCCGATGTATCAGGAAACGGAAGACGGAGAGATATTATTTCGGGATACCAAGGCGTACGGGATCGATCTTTCCAGATTGAAAGGCGGGGAGAAAACCGTTGAGAGTCAATGGTATCTGATCAACGAAGAAGGCGGCGTCACGACGGACGGACTCGTTCTTTCCGTCTTCAACTATGCGGAATATCAGCCGGATTTACAGTACGAGGCGTTATCTTTTATTGCTTACACGTTGAGGACGTTCGGGTCTTATGGGGATTGAAAAAGGGAAATTCGTCACGCTCGAAGGGTGCGAAGGGTCGGGAAAATCCACTCAGATCGAAAAACTGAAGAAGTATCTGTCCGACTGCGGAAAGGAATTTCTCTTTACGAGAGAGCCCGGCGGAACGAGGATATCCGAGGATATCCGTCGGATTATTCTGAACGTGGATTACGAAAACATGACGGATGAGACGGAGGCGTTGCTCTACGCTGCCGCCCGCGCGCAACTGATCGGGGAGAAAATACTTCCCGCCCTTGACAGGGGAGAAATCGTTTTGTGCGATCGCTATATCGATTCTTCGTTTGCCTATCAGGCGTATGCGCGTTCGCTCGGCTACGATTTCGTCAGACAGATCAACGAGGTCGCCTTTACGCGCTGTATGCCCGATCTGACCCTCTTTTTTGACATTTCTCCCGACGAGGCGTTTCAAAGAAAGGGCGGTGCGGATGCGGACGATCGCCTGGAACAGAGCGGAACGGAATTTCACCGCAGGGTTTACGAAGGCTATCTTATGCTCTGTCGTAAATTTCCCGAACGCATCGTCAGAATTGACGCGAGGAAAACTCCCGACGAAGTGTTCGCTCTCGTGAAGGACGTTCTGACGGAAAGAAAAATCATCGGTTGAGCGACTTATGGAAAGACTCATCGAAAAAACGAACGCTTACAGGATCGTTGCGGGAGACTTAAAAAGAGGAACGCTTTCGCACGCATATCTCGTAGTTTGTCCGGACGCCGATCGTCTGGCGGAATACGCGCGTGCGCTCGCAAAACTCATTCAGTGTGAAGAGGGCAGGGGATGCGGCGAATGTCGCGCCTGTCGGCTGATCGATAAGAACGCGTATTCCGATTGCACGGTCTATCCCGAAGGCGATAAGATTCTCGCAAGCGACGTAGACGATCTTTTGTCGCGTTCGGTCGTCAAACCTTTAGAAAATAAAACCCGTCTCTTTCTGCTCGTCGGCGCGGAGAGCATGACCGCTTCCGCGCAGAATAAATTGTTGAAAACGCTGGAAGAGCCGCCCGCAAACGTATGTATGATACTTGCCGCGGTTTCCGATTACAATCTTCTTCCGACGGTCAAATCCCGCGTGAAGAGGGTGGAGATCCCTCCTTTCGGAGAAAAGGAACTGTTCGACGGTCTCAAAGAGAAATTCACGGACGAAGAAAGGCTTCGCCGTGCGATCTCTCTTTCGGGAGGACTCGAAGGGAAAGTCGAAAAATATTACCTGGGGGAGGACGCCGATCGGAATCTCGCCCTTTGCAGGCAGATCCTCGGCGAAATGAAGCGCTCGTCGGACGTTATCCGTTTTTCGGGAAAAATCGATCAGACGAACGTCAGGGATTTTATCGCCGCGATGAGGGCGGAAACGTCGAAACTGCTGAAAGAACTCGTGCGGGGAAAACCTTCCGCGCTCTGCGAAGGCTTTACGACGGGAGCGCTGCTTGCGATTTCAGATCGGCTGAGCGCTGCCGAAAAGTCGCTTAACTTCAATGCAAACGTGCAGATGACGGTAGATTCCGTCCTGTTCGGTATCGTAGAGGAGAAACATAAATGGCAAAAGTCGTAGGAATCAAATTCAAACATACGGGAAAGATATATTATTTCGATCCGGGCGACGCTCACTACGCAAAGGGAAGCGGCGTCATCGTCGAGACGGCGCGCGGCGTCGAATACGGCGTCGTCGTGATGGAACCTACCGAAGAATCGGAGGATAAAATCGTTCAGCCGCTCAAACCGATCACCAGGCGGGCGACGGCGGAAGACGAGGCGAAGGTCAGGCGTAACGAAGAGAAGGTCCCCGCCGCGCTCAGGATTGCCGCGGAAAAAATCGCAGCGCGCAATCTGAAGATGAAACTGATCGACGCCGAATTTACCTTTGATAACAGTAAGATCATCATTTATTTCACCGCTGCCGGCAGGATCGATTTCCGCGAACTGGTGCGTGATCTCGCCACGGCGTTCCATATGCGCATCGAACTCCGTCAGGTAGGCATTCGCGACGAGGCGAGGATCCTCGGCGGTATTGCTCCTTGCGGAAGGGTATGTTGCTGCGCGAGTTGTCTGCCGGATTTCCGTAAAGTGACCATCAAGATGGCGAAAACGCAGGGGCTTTCGCTCAATCCCACGAAGATAAGCGGTCTGTGCGGCAGGCTGTTGTGCTGTCTCGAATATGAGAACAAGCATTACAGCGAAACCTTCCGCCTCATGCCCAAGATCGGAAGCGAGGTTGTTACGCCCGAAGGGAAGGCGACTGTCATCTCCAATAATATGCTGAAACTTCTCGTCAAGGTCAAAATGGAATCGAACGACGGAAGTCTCGTCTATAAAGATTTTAAACTCAACGAGATCAAGGTCAAGAAAGCGAACAAGCCCGAAGACGTTGAGGAGACGTCGCAGGAAGAAAAAGCGATGAAAGAGATTCTCGATTGACAAGTTTTTTCCGCAACGGGCGGTAAAACGCTTGTCAAGCGGAAGAGAATATGTTATAATGAAATAAGTTGAAAATATAAAATACGGAGAATACATTATGATGAATATTCTGGCGATGAACTGGATCTTAATGGAATCAATTTGCATTCCGTTGGTCGTGCTTGCCGCGCTGTGCGCACTCTTCTTGATTATCGTTATTATGATCCAACCGGGCAATTCTAACGGGATCAGCGCGCTCGGCGGACAGCAGGAAACCTTCTACGGGAAAAACAAAGGGAAAACGTTGGAAAGTAAATTGAGAAAACTCACGATCGTCACGATGATCGTTATGGCGGTTTTCATGTGTGCTTTCTGCGCCGTGCTTTTCCGCTCGGGCAATTTCTGAAAAATACGATACGGGTTATCCCGCAAAGAGGAGAATCAGGGCAGATCTGTTTCTCCTCTTTTCTTTATCGTCGTGAATCCTATCGGCGTCAATTGATGAATGGAAAATCTATACCTGAAACTAAAAGAACAATTTAACGACGGTACTTTGTCCGGAAAAGGCAAAAAAGCCGTTTATCGTCTGTCGGGAGCAAACTCGGCATTTGAAAAAGAGGCCGTCGGAGAGATTCTCAGACGGTTGGAAAAAGAAGGCGAAATCGTTTCGGAAAACGGAGTGTTTCTCTCGGCGAAAGACGCAGGGTTGATCCGCGGCGTGCTTCGGGGGAACGAAAGGGGTTTTGCTTTTCTGATCTCCGACGATCCCGCCCGCAAGGATTGCTTTTTACCGAACCGCAACCTCCACGGCGCCCTCCATAAGGACGTCGTTCTGGCACGTCCCGTTCCTTCGGCAAGAGGTTCGAACGACGAGGCGGAAGTCGTCAATATCCTTTCGCGCGGCGTGACTTCACTCTGCGGAACATATCATTCCGCACGTTCGTTCGGGTACGTCCGCCCTGACGACAAAAATTATTTTACGGACGTCATGATTCCCTTCCGCCGTTCGGGCGGCGCCGTCGACGGTGATAAAGTATACGTTGCGATTACTTCTTTTCCTTCAAACGACAATCCGCAGGGAGAGGTTCGGGAGATCATCGGAAAGAGCGACGACTTGTTTGCGGAAGAGAATTCCATCGTCAGAGGATACGGCTATCAGGACGAATTTCCCGCGAAGGTCAGGGCGGAAGTTGCCCGTATTCCGAAAGAAGTCGGAGAAGAGGAACTGTCGGGAAGACATGATTTTACCGATCGCCTGATCGTCACCATCGACGGAGACCATTCCCGGGATTTCGACGATGCGGTGGAGGTGGAAAAACTCGCTAACGGGAATTATCGTCTCGGCGTTCACATTGCGGACGTTTCGCACTACGTGAAGGTCGGAAGTCCGATCGACAAGGAGGCGTTCGCCCGCTCTACGAGCGTTTATTTCCCCGATCGCGTCATTCCGATGTTGCCTGAAATCCTATCCAACGGAATCTGTTCTCTCAACGAAGGAGAAGTCCGTCTGACCCTTTCCTGTATCATGGAGATCGACCCGAGCGGGGAGACCGTCGACAAAAAGATCGTAAAATCCGCGATCCGTTCCCGACACCGCATGACTTACCGGGAGGTGCAGTCCATGCTCGATGGAAACCCGGTCGTCGGAAAATACGAGGACGTACGGCCGATGGTTGCCGAAATGAAAGAACTGCAGGAAATTCTTTCCGCCCGCAGAGCCCGTCGCGGAAGCGTCAATCTTGAGGTCAGGGAAGCGGAGATCGCTGTGGAAAAAGGGGAGATATCCGTCGCCCGCAGGTCGGAAGCCGACGCCTATCAGATCATCGAGGAATTCATGGTCGCCGCAAACGAGGCGGTTGCCGAGTACGCGAACTATCTGGAAGTGCCTTTCGTCTATCGTGTTCACGAGAAGCCTTCTCCTGAAAAAGCACAGTCTTTTCTGGATTTTCTCCGTCTGCTCGGCATGGAAGTCAGATGGCGTGCGGAGAGTTGCCGCCCTTCCGATTTCTCCTCCGTTCTCAGAAAGGCAAAAGGATCTTCCGCTTTCCCCGTCGTCAACAACGTCATGCTGCGGACGATGCAGAAAGCGAAGTATTCGACGGAAAACGTCGGGCATTTCGGTCTGGCAAGCGAACGCTACTGTCATTTCACCTCGCCTATCCGCCGTTATCCCGACCTTGTGGTCCACCGTGTGATCAAGGCGCTGCTTGATGGAAAAATCGGCGAGATAAACGACTTATATGAAGATTTATGTGCGCGATGTGCCCTGCAGTCCTCCGAAAAGGAGAAAGCGGCGGACGAGGCGGAACGCGCCGTCGACGAACTATATAAAACGTTTTATATGCGGGAGCGCGTCGGTATGGAATTCGACGCGGTGATCAGCGGCGTTACGGCGTTCGGTGTTTTCTGCGAATTGGAAAACACCGTGGAAGGTCTGACGAGAATAGAGGATCTTCCGCGCGGACAATATACCTACGACGAGAAATCTTTTACTCTTTCGTCGGGCAGACATTCTTTCCGTCTCGGAGAGAAGGTAAGGGTCGGAGTGCTCGGTGCGGACGTCGCCGCCCGGCGAACTTATTTCATCATCTTATATAAAATCAAAGAAGAGGGGACGAAAGTTGAAAACCATCGCAGAAAACAGAGAAGCGTATTTTGAATATTTTGTCGAGGATAAATTTGAGGCGGGGATCTCTCTCGACGGCGGGGAGATCAAATCGATACGAGCGGGAAACGTCAGTCTGAAGGACGCTTATTGCTCGGTTTTCCGCGGAGAAATGTGGATGAAGGGAATGCATATCGCCGTTTACGATAAGGTCGGAAAATTCAACGTAAAAGACAGCCGCAGAGACAGAAGGCTTCTCCTGCATAAAAGCGAGATCAATCGCCTGCTCGGGAAAATGCAGGAAAAAGGATATACCGTCGTGCCGCTCAGACTCTATTATAAACAGGCTCTCGTGAAGGTGGAACTCGGGCTTTGCAAGGGCAAACACACCTACGACAAAAAGCAATCCCTTAAGGAAAAGGATCTCGACCGTTCGGCGCAGAGGGATCTGAAAAACTACAACGCGAGGTAACTATGGAATTTGCGCGCAAGTTTTTCCGCGGGGCGAAATATTTTCTTTCACCGGCCGTCGTATTTCTTTTGTTTTTTCTGATTGCGAAGCGGAGTGATCTTTATCCGTTCGGAACGCAATCGGTTTCCTGGTGCGATATGAACCAGCAGGTCATTCCGATTTTATGCAATCTGAAAGACGTGCTGTCGGGAAAAGCCTCTCTCTTTATGAGTTACGGAAACGCCGGCGGAATGAATTTTTACGGCGTATATATGTTTTACGCGTCGAGTCCGCTCAATCTGCTCGTCGCCTTCGTCGGAAAAGAAGAGATCGCCCTTTTCGTCAACGTGCTCGTCATGCTGAAAATGATGCTTGCGGGAGCGACCGCCTGTCTGTTCTTTTTTTCCCGTTTCGGCGAAAAACGGATTTTGCTCTGCCTCGCGCTCTCCGTGCTCTATGCGTTTTCCGGTTACGTCCTCATGTACTATCAGATCCTTGCCTGGCTCGACTGCGTCTATCTCTTTCCTCTCGTGATGCTGGGGCTGGAACGAATGAAACAAGGGAAAAG
>CAMAJQ010000018.1 GCA_945835865.1 uncultured Clostridia bacterium | reverse complement strand
GTTGTCGAAAGACGGACTCCTGCCTGCGGGGAAGGTTGCCGAACAGTTTCGGAAAAGGCTGTTTACGGCGTTATACCGCTGTGAAAACCTGACGGCGGACCTGGAATCTCTCGGGAAGACGCTGGCGGAAGGCGGGATCGATTATCTCCCCCTGAAGGGAGCCGTCCTGCGGGCGGAATACCCCGAGCCGTGGATGCGGACGAGTTGCGATATCGACGTGCTCGTGCGGGAAGAGGACGCGGAAAAAGCGAAAGAAGTTCTGACGGGCAGAGGCTACCGCTTCGAGGGAAAGGGCACGCACGATCTTTCCTTTTTCTCTCCGTCGGAAGTTCACGTCGAATTGCATTACGGTCTGATCGAAAGCGATACGGTCGGGAAAGCCGATCTTCCTCTCCGCGCCGTGTGGGAAAACGCCGTAAAAAAGGGAGAGGGGAGAGAATACGCCATGACGGAAGAATTCTTCTATTATTATCACGTTGCGCACACGGCGAAACACCTCGTGCACGGCGGCTGCGGGGTCCGCCCTCTGATCGACCTGTGGATCCTGAATCACGGCGGGAAAACCGACGGGGCAAAGCGGGATGCTCTCCTTCGGGAAGGCGGTCTTTCGGCGTTTGCCGAGGCGGCGACCCGTCTGTCCGAAACGTGGTTCGGAGGGGAAGAGGGAGACGAAAGGACGGACTTGCTCGGGGAATTCGTTCTGAAAGGGGGCGTTTACGGTTCGACGAGCAATCGCGTAGCCGTTTCGCAGGACAGGAAAGGGGGAAAACTCGGCTACGCGCTTTCCCGGATCTTTCTCCCTTACGGATCTCTGGTTTGCCGTTATCCCTCTCTGGAAAAGCACAAGTGGCTTCTGCCCGTTTACGAGGCGAGAAGATGGTTTTCCCTTCTCTTTTCGGGCGGGGCGAAAAGGGGAATGAACGAACTCGCCCTCAACGCCCGCATGACCAAAGAAGAACGGGAGAAGACGAAAAAAATTCTCTCTTCGGTCGGGTTGGTTTTCTGATTTTTTGATATTGTAAAATTGCCGATAAGTCGCTTATCGGCAATTTTATCGTTTTTCGGGGAAATATGCGGCGGGGCGGATCGCTCCGGCTCCCCGAAGGGAACCGAAGCGCAGACCGCTATTCCTCTTTTTCGTCGTCTCTCTTTCTTTCCGGCGTCTCGCAGAAAGGACGGGTCCTTTCCGGCATCCGTTTTCGTTTTTTTCCCGCGGAGCGGGGAAAAAGAAGGCGGAAGGGACGGAGAAAAGCCTTTCCGCCCCCTTCCGGAAGGTCGGGGCTGCCTTCGCGGGCGGGGGAGGACGGAGGGTTTCCGCCGTCCGGAGGGTCCTTGCGGGCGGGCGCTACGTCTTTCAGGAAAAGGGATACGCCCGCCACGGCGATCGCCTCCCGAATCAGGTCGGGCAGAGAGCCCTCGCGCTTGCCGAGGAAAAAGAGAAGGGTGAGAAGGCAAAAGGAAAAGGAAAACGCCGCGACGGCGATTCCCTTCCGGTTTCCTTCCCGGATGCGTCTTTCCGTGAACTTCAGGAGAACGAATACGGCGAACGCGAGGATCGCCGTGCCCGAACCGAAGAAACGGGACGCGGTTACGAAGCGATAGAATTCCGACACGTCTCACCGCCTTTTCGGGCGGCGGGAACGGAAAGATCCCTTGCGGGCGGAGAGCGCGGCACATCTCCGTCTTTACGGATATTCCGCCGTTGAGGGGCGGGAAGGGTTTTCCGATCCTCCGCCCGACGTTAGAATTTCCAGACGCGCCGTCATTATACCACCTTTTCGGGAAAAATCAAGTGTTTATGACGGTTTTACGGAATTTTTTTTCGGGGGACGTCTTTCCGGATCTCCGGGCGGGGTCGGTGAGCCCGCGTGAAAAGATTCAGCCCGCGCGGTCGAACAGGCGGATGCAGAAAGCCGTCATGTCGTCCTTGGCGACGCCTCCGTTTTCAAACAGGGCGCGGTTTAAAATAGAGTCGGCGAGGGCTTTGGGGTTCAGGGCTTTTTCGGAAGAGAGAAAATCAATGATATCCGACGAGGAGCCGAAGGCGTCCGAAACGCCGTCGCTCACGAAGACGACGACGTCTCCGCTTTTCAGGGCGGTTTTGCAGACGGAGGGTTTCATCTCGTCGAGGATCCCGAGGGGAAGAGAACTTCCCTCGATGACCTTCACGGAGTCGTTGGAAACGATGAAGGAATAAGGAGAGCCGATTTTGATGAAATCCGCCTGTCCCGAAAAGAGGTCGACGATACCCACGTCGAGGGCGGTAAAATTGTCCTCGCGGTCGAAAGTGAGGATTTTATTGACGGTGGACAGTACGAGGGGAGAGGAAAGTCCCGCTTTATAAAAAGTTTCGATGAGGGAGATCGCGGTGGAAGAGATATCTTCGGCTTTTTTTCCGCTTCCCATGCCGTCGTTGAGGGCGACGAGAAATTTCCCTTCGGAAATTTTCGTGACGGAGTGCGTGTCCCCGCTCTTCGTCTTGTTTGCTTTGGTCGCCTGCGCGAGCCCGAACGCCGCGTCGTAGGTCGGCGCCCGTCTCAGGGTGAGGGCGGACAGCGTTTCCGAGAGATTGTTTCGGGCGGAAACGACGACGGGGAAACCCGTCACCTCCCCGACCGCTTTGAGAAAAAAGGGGTTTTCCAGGTCGGAAGCAGGGAGAACGACGTTGATCTCCGCGTCGTTTCCTTCGCCGAAGACGAGCGTTTCGGTGGCGAAAATGCCGCACTGCGAGAGGTTGTCGCGGATACGGTTTTCGAGATCCCCGCGCACCTCGAGGTTGCGGCTGAGCGAAAACGCGAGATTTTTCAGTACCTCGGAAAGTCCTTCCGCCTGCGCGGCGATCAGTTCCTTTCCGCTTTCCATCGAGGTCGCCCGCGCGACGTTCTGTTCGTATTCGCGGATGAGTTTATTGAACTCGAAGACGAGGCTTTCGCTGTAACGGCAGACGTCGGTGAATCCTTTCGGAAAATCGACGAGATTGACTTTCCGTTTCGCGATGCCGATGGAGACGACTTTCATCAGGTCTTCCCGTTCGGGGAAGGAGCGGTTGCGGCATTTGTTAAGGGCGGGACATTCGCTGCAGACGGAAAGGAGCACGCCGTCCGTGATCCGCTCTTTCAGACTCTCTTCGTTGACCGTACATTCGCTCAGTTTTTTCAGGGAAGACGTCATCTCGTCGAAGACGGCGGAAATTTCGTATAGTTTCCCCGACAGAGCGGAGCGGTTGCGGTTGACGGAATACCTGCCGAGATTGTTCGCGCGGTACGTCCGCAGCCTGTCCCGGACCGAACGGAAGAGGCTCGGGGGAAGAAAGAGATAGACGACGGTCGGAATGAGAATACAGATCAGGGAAAGGGGAGACGACCCCGCGTAGACGTCGGTCAGCAGATAAAGGGCGGCTTCCGTGCCGACGACGAGGGTCGCCGCGAGCAGGCGGGAGTATCCGACGAAGGTGATCGCCACGACGGCGAAAGCGCAGTAGACCGCGACGGGGGTGAGGGAGAACTGAGAGACGGCGAAAGGAAGCGCGGAGACGAACCCCGCCACCGTGACGAACCCGCCCGCGCCGAGAGAGGAAGCGAGGAGGATAACGAAGACGGAAACGCACTTCCAGGGGTATTCCCCCGCAAGGTTGATCAGCCCGTAGCCGAACAGGGCGTAAGCGAGGGCGGCGGAGACGATCTCGTCGGTGGAAAGTTTGTATTTCAACCGCTTGATCAGCCACACTTTCGCCGCGGGGATCATGACGTAGGAGAGAAGAACGACCGCCGCCGCGAGGGCGGTGCGCAGGGCGTAGTCGTAGCAGGTCTCCATAAATATGTAGGGCAATAAGGCGATCACCGTGAAAATTGCCAGGCTTGCGGAAGGTTTTTTTCCGCTTTTTTTCATCAGGCAGAACGCGGCGGTGAAAAAGACCCCTCCCATCGTTTCTGCAAGCAGCGTCCGCACCGAAAAGGATACGGTGAAGGAGAGGATATAGAAGGTGAGCAGGGCGATCGGGTTGAGCCCGACGTAGAGATCGGCGACGAGAAGCGCGAGGGAAAAGGGGGTGAAATAAGCATCCAGAGAGGAGAAGAGGAGAAAGGAAAGAGCGACGAAACAATATCTCGCCGCGGTCTTATAGCCGATACCTTTTTTTTTCATAAGAAAACCGCCGTTTTCTTTTTATTATAAAGAAAGCGGCGGCAAAAATATCGTCTTTTTCTGATGAGAAAAAGTGTTTTTCGTCGAAAAGGTTACCTTCTGATGATTTTTTCGATGGCGGAAACGGCCTTGGAAAAACTGAGCAGAAGGACGGCGACGAGGGCGATCGCAAAGTCGGGCCCGAGATAGGTGATCTGATACAGGAAGGAATAGACGAAAGCGTTCGTCGCGGGAAGTTCCGCCCAGATCGCTCCGTGCGCAAAGTAGATGAAGCCGGAGAGGAAGTGGAAGAAGAAACGGGTGAGATAGGTCAGAACGACACCCAGCGTCAGTCTCTGCCATTCCTTCATTTTCGTCATTTTTCCGACGATGCCCATCCAGAAGATGGAAGCGAAGGGAAGGGGATAGTCGAGCAGGAAGGAGACGGGTGTGAGCAGCCAGGGCTCCTGAATGAACTGCAACAGCCCGAAGATCATTCCGACGGCAAGTCCGCTCACGGGGCCGAAGAAATAGGCGTACAGCATGACGGGAACCAGGCTTGCGATCGTGATCGATCCGCCGTTGTTCACGGGGGAGAATTTCACGAAGGAAAGCGCGAAGGAAGCGGCGATGCACACGCCGGCCGTCGCGAGGTTCGCCGTCTTGAAGATCCTGCTTCTGGAATTGAGCAGGGCGATCAGGACGACCGCGAGCACGAGAAGGACGACGGCGACGATGGAAATGTTCCGTACGAGAGCGAAGTTCTCCTCTGCGACTTCTCCCGAAAAGAAGGAGAAAAAGGACGAAGATTGAGTTTCCATAAAAAACCTCTGTCACCGAAGTCGTATTTGCCGATGAAAAAAGGACCGACGCGCATCCCGAAAAGAAGGCGCGAACAGCCCGAGGTATCGATAAATTCCGCACTCCCCTTCAAGCATTACCTTGTCGGGTTCAAAGGGTATCATCTCAGCCGCTTTACGGCACCCCCGGTGAACGTTCACGGCAAAGATTATAGCACGGCGAAAAGCCGATGTCAAGCGTTTGCACCCGTCTCCTTCTTTTTTTCGCAAAGCGGGGCGGAAAAAGGGCGGGGAATGAGAGGGAGGAAGAAATCATATAATAACAGTATCGGAAGGCGGGTGGCGTTTTCTCTTTCGGACGGGAAAGCCTCTCTCTTCCCGGAGGAATGATGGCGATTTTGGAAAACATACTGGACGGGCTCGGGATCGATCGGGAGATCAGACCGTATCCCTATCGTTTTTCGGTGTTCGGGCGGGTCGGCGGATGGTTCGAGGGGATCGAGGGCATGGAGAGTTTCTCTCCCGAAGAAGTCGTTCTGCGGTTGAAAAAGGGAAAACTCCGCGTGTCGGGGAGAGATCTCGCCGTGCGGAAGTACGGCGAGAAGGAGATCGCCCTCGGCGGGGAGATCCTCTCCGTGACGGCGGAGGGAAGATGAAAGGCGGGAGGGAAGAATGAAAAGAGGGGCGTCGTTCGTCCGCTATTCCGTCGCGTGCGGCAGCGCGGAGAACCTTTTAGAGTGGCTCCACCGCAGGGGCGTGGAGGTCAGAGAGGTGGAAACGGACGAAAAAACGGTTAAATTTACCGCAGATCGGAAAGATAACGAAAAAATTTTTGCTTTTTGCAGGAATATGTGTTATAATATAGAAGTATTGCGGTATTCGGGCAGAGCCGCGCCCTTTTATTTCGCGCGCGAAAAACCCGGGATCGTCCTCGGCGCGGCGGCGTTCTGTGCCGCGCTGGCTCTGACGGACGGGATCGTGACGGACGTTTCCTATCGGGGAGACGCGCCGGGGAAAGCGAAGGAGATCTCCGCCGTCCTGCGGGAGCAGGGGCTGGACGGGGTTTTCCGATGGCGGTCGGATACGGGCGGGACGCTGGAGAGGGAAATTCTCGCTTCCTCCCCGGATTTCACTTTCGTCTCCGTCCGGAAACAGGGACATAAGTTGATCGTCGAGGCGTATTGCCGAGGGGAATCCCCGCGGGAAGCGGATGTCGGACGGGAGAATATCGTCGCGCCGACGGACGGCATCGTCCTGAGAATGCACGTGATCGGCGGAAGGGCGAAGGTCTCCGTCGGGCAGGAAGTGCAAAAGGGCGACCTTCTCGTCGAGGGCGTTTACGAACTGAAAGGAGAAGAGAGGAAGACGCTCGCCGTGGCGGAGATCGAACTCGCCGCACGGAGGACCTTTTCCGCGGAGATCCTTTCGGAGGACGAAAGGTCGGTCGGACGGGTCGTCGCGCTCGCGCTCGTCGCGCGGGAAGACGAAGAGGTCCTCTCGACTTCCGCCGCCACGGAGCAAAAGGACGGAAAGATCGTCTGTACCGTCACCGTCGTCTACCGCGTCCGCGTTCCGTAAGCCCGGAGCGAAAGACCGCAGAAAAACGGAGGAAACAGTTTAATTTGGCAGAAAACAACGTGATCGTCGAAACGGAGAATCTCGGAAATCTTTCCGCCCTTCTCGGCGTGTTCGACGAAAATCTGAATATCATCGTGCGCGAGACGGGAGTTTCGGCGTACGTGGAAGGAACGAAGATCCGTCTGGCGGGCGACGAGTCGCAGACCGCTCTCGCCGCGACCGTCCTCAATAAATTGCTCGCGATCATCAAGGCGAAAGAACAACTCGACAAGACGAGGATCATCTATTGCATCGAACTCGCCAAAGAGGGCAACGTGGAGGGGATCGAAAAGGTGATGAGCGGCGTGATCGCCATCACTTCCCGCGGGAAGCAGATCAAATGCAAGACGGTGGGGCAGAAAAAATACGTCGACGCCATCCGCAGAAATACGGTGACCTTCGGCGTGGGCCCCGCCGGCACGGGAAAGACTTATCTTGCGGTAGCCATGGCGGTTTCGGCATTCAAGAACAAAGAGGTGGAGAAGATCATTCTGACCAGACCCGCCGTGGAAGCAGGGGAGAAACTCGGCTTTCTGCCGGGCGATCTCCAGACCAAAGTCGATCCCTATCTCCGCCCGCTGTACGACGCCCTGCAGGAAATGTTCGGCATGGACAACTACGCCAAACTGATCGAGAGGGGCGCCATCGAGATCGCTCCGCTCGCGTATATGCGCGGCAGGACCCTCTCCAACGCCTTTATCATTCTCGACGAGGCGCAGAACACGACCAAAGAACAGATGAAGATGTTCCTCACCCGCATGGGCGAGGGAAGCCGCGTCGTCGTGACGGGAGACCTGACGCAGATCGACCTGCCCGACGGCAAGAAGAGCGGATTGCGCCACGCGACGGATATCCTGAAGAACGTCGAGGGGATCGAGAGCGTTTTCCTGACCTCGAAAGACGTCGTTCGCCACGCCCTCGTCATGGAGATCATCCGCGCTTACGCGAAGGACGAAGCCCGCTGAAAGGCGGGCGCGGCACGCAGAATCCGGCGGGCGGACAAGCGGTATATTTCCCTTGCCGTCCGGACGGAAAGCGTTTTCTCCTCTTCTCTGCGGAGAGAAGGGGACTGACAGAAAGTAAACGGAAAAAAGACTATGTTTATTCAATCGAATAAAGTCCTCCCGTGGGAGGCAAAGGATTACGGGCGGGTCATCGCGCTCTTTGCCCTTCATACGCTGATCTTGCTCGCCCTCTTTTTCGGGGCGATCTTCTGGAGTTTCGGTTTCGTCGCGACGGACGCGCTCGCATGGATGAAGAGCGCGGGGGCGGTGAGACAACTCGTCTATTCCGCCATCGCGGTATGTATGATCTCCGTCTGTCTCTTTCTCTATTATTATTACGAGGGGAGAGACTTCATTCTGCGGACGAAAAACGTCAATCTCGTCTTCGTCATTCTGGAACTTTCCATCGTCGTCATGTATATGATCGGGAAGTTCGATCACGTTTACGCCCGCCCCTTCGCGCTGTGCGCTCTGCTCAGTCTTCTGCTGATCAGCAGGAAGTCGGCGGTCTTCCTCAACACGATCGTCTGTCTGTATATGTTCGTGTTCGACGCCTTCGGCAATTCCCAGCCCTTCGAGGGGTACGTCATCTATTCCTCTCTGATCATCGGCTATACGACGAGCCTTCTCTCCATCTACCTCGTCTCGGGCATCCGTTCCCGTCTCACCGTCTTTCTGATGGGTTTCGTCATCGCCGTTCCCGTCTGCG
>CAMAJQ010000017.1 GCA_945835865.1 uncultured Clostridia bacterium | reverse complement strand
ATCCTGAGGCTTGAAAACAGATAAAAAGAGAGAAAAAAGATGAAAAAAGGCATTCAGACGATCGTCGCGGCGGCTCTCGGCGCGACAATGCTCTTTTCCGCGTCCTGCGGAGGAAAGGGAGAGAGTTCTTCCTCTCCGACGGGCATTACGGACGGCTACGAATATACGCCGCAGCACTATTCCATGCACGGAAGGCTTGCTTTTTACAGCGACGATACGAGGCTGGATAACTTCCTGAACGAATATTTCGAGAGGCATATGCGCTATTCCGATCTCCGCGTGCACGAGTTCCCCGTCGGGGGAGGACAGCCCGTGTGGAAGGAATGGGAATCGATCATCGCTTCTTTCTGGGACGCTTCCGTCCGCAACCTCGGGTCGTATTCGACCAACGTCTTTTTAGAAAACTGGCTCAGGCTGGAATATATGTCCCGTCAGGACAGACAGGGGTATATTTCCACCTCGACGGGCGTTTCGTCGGACGATTGGGGACAAGGCTGGGCGTTTCCCGAATATAAGCATAACCGCCTCGGCGGCTACGGCGCGGAATTCGCTTCCGAAAGCGAGACGGAAAACTGGATCGCCGGAACGGATACCACGGTCGGCTATAATACGGTCTCTTCGGAGGGCTATATGACGCTCTCCGCAAAATCGGCGGAATCGATTTCGGCGGAGACGGAAATCGTCAACCGGAAGGGCGGCAAAGGAGTAGACGCCTTCTGTTCTCCCTTCCTGCATTTCTCTTGGAAAGCCAACCTGCAGAACGGAACGGAAGCCAACGTGGAAGACCTGTACGTCTATTTCCGCACTGACGAGGACGACGCCTGGTCGGAAGACAAGTGTATGCGTTATTCCGAATACGCTTCCGTCACGGCGGACTTCTCTTCGTCGAACGGCGTTTCGCAGGGGACGTTTCTGCCGATGTTCCTCAACGAAAAATGGGGGAGAGATCCTATCGGTAATAAAAAAATCACCGCGCTGAAGTTCGTGCTGAAGGCAAAAGAAGGCACCAGGCTCGACGGCGAAGTCTCCTTCAATTTCATCCGCTGCGATTTCGACGACCGTTTCGGCGATAACTGCGGACAGTATATCGCGGCGGCGAAAAATTATCTCGGCTATAAACAGGATACGGAACTTCTGAAAGAGGTTCTTCCCGTTGCGCGCGGCGCGATGCAGTTCTATCTGACCTGCCTTGACGGCGCGGCGAACGGCGTGATCGACAATTCTTACCTTGTGGGGCATTTCAACGCGGGGGCGGAAAAGAACGGCGCGGGCATCAGCGACGGCTTCTGGGACGCGATCTCCTTCCCCAACGTCAACCTGTATTCCAACCTCTCCTATCATCAGGCTCTCAAGGGCATGATCTATCTCGAGGAAATGGCTGAGGCGGCGGGCGTTACGGTCCCCGAAACGAAGGTCCTCGGCAAGGATATGAAGACGGAGATCGTCTACTCCGAAACGGTATCGACCCTCCGGGAAAAACTCGCCCGTTGCGAGGAGAAGATGCGCGAACTTTTCTGGGATAACGAAAAGGGAAGATTTTACGCGGGCAATTACGATTCCGCAGACGGGACTCCGGCCACGGGCGGTAAGATGGATTACGGTTTCGTGCTGTTCAATCTGCAGGCTGTGACCGACGGCGTCGCCACGGAGGAACAGGCGGAGAAGATCATGGAATGGATCTCCGGCGAGCGGATCGTCGAGGGAGACGATTCCACGGGAAGCGATCTGTATAAGTTCCGCTTTGCACCCCGTTTCAGCACGAAGAACAACACGACGGATAATATCTGGGTGGTAGGACAATCCAAAACGTGGGAAAACGGGGTCAGAAACGGCGGCGCGGTGATGCAGACGAGTTATTACGACCTGATCTCCCGCACCGAACTGCTTGGCGGAAACGACGCGTTCAGCCGTCTGAAGGAGATCGAGGCCTTCTATTACGACGTCCGCGCTTTCGTGACGGAGGACAGTTCCCCGAGAGACTTTTATCGCAATTACTTCAATTCCCTCGGGATCGGTATGCAGGGCGCGTACGACGGGCAGGATCACGAAGGTCCGATCGGGATCGACTGCGAATTTTACGAGGCGGCGATCCTGTTCGCCTCCGTTCCCGACGCGTTCTTCGGACTTTCTCCTTCTCCGGAAGGCAATCTCACCGTCTCGCCTTCTTTCCCCGATTCTCTGAAGTTCTGGAGAATGGAAAACCTGTATTTTGCGGGAAGTCTGTACGATCTTTCCGTGGGAAAATATTTCGTTCAGATCACCAATATGAAGGAAGAGACGAACCGTTCGGTGACGGTAAAACTCAGCAAGCCGTCCGCCTCGTTCCGCGTCTATTATAACGGAACGGAAATTCCTTATACCGAAGAGGACGGCAGGATCGTCGTCACCATTCCTTTTGCCAACGGAAAAGTTGAATTAAAATAAAAGTTTATCGCCTTATACGAAAGCATAGAGCGATAAAAAGGAAGAGATATGTTATTTAACGGAGACAAACTTTACATGCTTCCTTCCGTCACGCCTCTGCAATGCATGGGATTCGTGCTTGCAGGGGAAGGCGACGTGATCGTCGTCGACGGGGGAAGCGCCAACGAAGCGGACGAATTGGAAAATCTTCTTCTTTCTCTCGGCGGAGAGGTGACGTGCTGGTTTCTTACGCACGGGCATTTCGATCACATCGAAGGGTTGATCGAAGTGCTTTCGCGCGGGAAAATCAAGATAAACGAGGTCTGTTACCGCTTCCCTCCGCTCGATTATATCGAACGGGTGGAAAGGCAGGAAAACCGTGTGGCGAGGGCTGCCGATCTGGAAAGAGAGATCGCTCGGACGGGCGTCAAAGTCATTCGCCCTGAACCGGGAGTGAAAATTGCAGCGGGGCATTTCACCGTGCTGCCTCTGTCGGACGGGAGCCCCGTGGGCGAAACGCTCAACCCGTCGAGCGTCGTTTACCGTGTGGACACGCGGGGCGAAAGCGTGCTTTTCCTCGGCGATATGGACTGGAGGGCAGAGGGGAAGATCCTGGAACGTTTTCCGCAGGAGATCCGCTGTCCCGTCGTACAGATGGCTCATCACGGACAGCAGGGGGTCACGGAGGAGTTTTACCGTGCCGTTTCGCCCAAGGTGTGCCTGTGGCCGACGCCCGAATGGCTCTGGAATAACGATATCGGCGGCGGATACGGAACGGGACCTTTTAAAACCCTCGAGACCCGCGCCTGGATGGAAAAACTCGGCACGGTCAATTACCGTTTCGGGAAAGAGATCACCGTCCTCGAATAAGGGGCGAGAACGCAGAAAGGTTGCCTGTTGCGGGAAAGGAAGTCTTGCCTGTTTTCCGCTTGACGGAACTTCCGGGTTTCTGAAGAGCAGAACATTATCAACGATACGAATTCTTGCCGTTTTTCCGCCGGATCCTGCGCGTATGCGTAGGGAAAGGCGTAGCGATAGGAATTCGTATCTTTTTTTGTGATGAAGAAATCAGACCCGCGAAAAGACGGATTCGTTTATGATGCAAATAGAATTCCTACGGAAATCGCAGTAAAAAGTCCTCCTTTTTCCGTGCGGGAAAGAGGAGGACCGAAAGGATCCCGTTCGCGGGCAAAATCCGCGTGAAAGTGCGTTATTTTTCAATCAGATCGAGGAAACGGAAGGTCCTGCAGTCGACCAGACCGCGGTTGGTGAGACGGACTTCCGGCAGACAGGCGAGGGGAATGATCGCCATCGTCATGAAGGGAGACGGAAGGGTGCAGCCGAGTTCCTTCCAGGCGTTTTCAAGTGCGAGAACTTTTTCCTCCGTCTCTTCGAGGGGGCGGTCGCTCATCAGCCCTGCGATCGGCAGGGGAACGAGCCCTAAGATTTTTCCGTCTCTGACGGCGACGAGTCCTCCGCCGCACTCAACGAGAGTGTTTGCGGCGAGCACCATGTCCCGATCGTCGGTTCCGACGACGAAGAGATTGTGCGCGTCGTGAGCGACCGTTTGGGCGAGCGCGCCGGCGCGGATGCCGAACCCCTTGACGAATCCCTTACCGATCGACCCGTTTTCGTGATGCCGGTCGATGACGCAGGCCTTCATCAGGTCTTTTTCTCCGTCCGCAGAAAGTTCGCCGTTTCGGGCTGTCATAGAGACGAGTCTGTCGATGGTTCCGACCTTGCCGCCGATCACTTCGACGGCGTGGACCCGGACTTCTCCCTCGGCGGGGATCCGCAGATCTTCTTCCGTGATCTTACGGCAGCGGACGGTCCGGTAAGCGGCTGCGGGATAGACGTACGGCGTAAAGGGAACGACGGTTTTTCCTCCCTTCGCGACGAGTTCTCCGTCGATGAACACCTCGTCGACCGCGCACGTTTTCAGATCGGTCAGAAGAACGAAGTCGGCGCATTTGGAGGGAGCGACCGAACCGAGTTCGTGATCGAGGCGGAAACATTGCGCCACGTTGATCGTCACCATCTGAATGGCGACGACGGGATCGATCCCCTCTTCAATCGCCCTCCGGACGATATGGTCGAGATGCCCTTTGTCGACGAGGGTGTGCGGGTGCGTATCGTCGGAAATCAGACAGGCAAAGCGGCTGTCGACTTCGTGGCGGGTGATTGCCTTCGCCACTTCCTGCAGGTCGTGCCAGGCGGACCCCTCTCTCAGCATGGCGTACATGCCGAGGCGCATTTTTTCCAGAGCGGACTCTTCCGTCGTCGATTCGTGACAACAGCGGACGCCCGAGGCGACGTAGGCGTTCAGCCCGGCGCCCGTATCGGGAACGGAATAATGCCCGGTGACGATTTTCCCGCTCTTCAGCGTTTCGCCGACGATGGCGTGGGTGTGGGGATCGGAGGCGAGAATTCCGGGGAAGTTCATCATTTCGCCAAGCCCGACGCATTCTTTCCATTTCATCGTCCCGGCGACGTCGGCGGGGTGGATCTCCGCGCCCGTATCTTCAAAACCGGGGACGGCGGGAACACAGGAGGGAGTGGTGAGCATGGCTTTCAGGGGTGTTCCGGCGGCGTCTTCCAGCATATAACGGACGCCGTCGAGCCCGAGTACGTTGCAGATTTCGTGCGGATCGAAAAAGATACCGCTCGTCCCGTGGGCGATGGCGACGCGCGCAAATTCGTGCGCAGTGAGCATGGAAGATTCGACGTGCATATGCCCGTCCATGAAGGCGGGGGCGAGATATTTCCCCTTTGCGTCGACGATTTTCGTGTTCTCGCCGATGCAGCCTTCCGCGTTGCCGACGAGGGCGATTCTTCCTTCCGTCACCGCAACGTCGCGGCCGCTGAGGATCTCTCGCGTGCATACGTTGACGATTTTTGCTCCGCGGATCACGAGGTCGGCTTTTTCTCTGCCCGTCGCGACTGCCGCGAGTTTTTCGGTACATTCTTCCAGCGGGCGTTTGCAAAAACGGTTGATCATATTCTCTCCTTTTCGCCCTTCGTTTCCCGCACGGCAGCGTTCCCTCGGGGCTGCATTTCTTTGCTATCATTATATAACTTGTCTTTTCCGTTGTCAAACGCGTTCGCGTCGAATTTTTCCGAAAAAAAATTTCTTTTCCTTCCGTCGGTTTTTTTCGGGAAAAACGCTTGACATTCCGTGGGAAAGGATATATAATAAAAACAGTTGAACAAACATTCAACCGTTTGTTTTAAAGGAGACGAAAATGAAGGGCAGAGAAGAAAAAGAAATCGAAATCTGCGAGTGTACCCTCGTGCACGGCAGCGTCGTGGAGGCGGCGAGGGCGAAGATGCCTTCCGAAGACGTGCTTTACGACGTGGCGGAACTCTTCAAGGTGTTCGGGGACAGCACGAGGACGAACATACTGATGGCGCTGTTTGAAAGCGATATGTGCGTATGTGATCTCGGCAGTCTGCTCGGCATGACGAAGTCGGCGATCTCTCACCAACTGAGAATTCTGCGTCAGAGCAAACTCGTCAAGGCGCGCAAGACGGGGAAAGAGGTCGTCTATTCCCTTGCGGACGATCACGTCAAAGGGATCTTTGCAATGGCGATCGAACACGTTTCCGAATAGAAGAACGAAAGAGAGGCCGCCGGCGGCGGCAGGAGGAGAACCATGAAAAAAATCGTGAGGATTGAAAATCTCGACTGCGCGAACTGCGCGGCGAAACTCGAGCGTGCGGTGGCGAAAATCGAAGGGGTGAAGTCCGTTTCCGTAGCCTTTATGACGGCGAAAATGACTCTCGAAGTCGAAGACGGAACCGCGGAGAAGACCTTTGCCGTGATCCGCGAAACGGCGGCAAAGTTGGAACCGGACTGGAAACTGATCGGGATCTGATTCTTAAAAAAGATTCCTATAAGCCGATCAATTTGCAGTTTTGACGGGGCGCAGACCTGCGCCCGGAGAGGATCGTATGAAAAAACTCAGTAAAAACGCGAAGCGGGGAATACGGGCGGGCGTCTGCCTTGCGGGGCTCGTCGCGTGTATGGTCGCGGAGAAGATCGCGACCGGTTCTCCCGCTTTTCTGATGCCCTTGTGTTTCGGGATCGTCTATTTTGCCTGCGGATACGACGTGTTGAAAAAGTGCGTCTTAAACGTCTGTCGGGGACGGGTTTTCGACGAAAACTTTCTGATGACGATCGCCTCCGTCGGCGCGTTCGTTCTCGGAGATTACGCCGAAGCGGTCGCCGTCATGATCTTCTATCAGGTCGGGGAAACTTTCCAGAGTTACGCCGTCGGCAAATCGCGCAAATCCATTTCCTCGCTGATGTCCCTCCGTCCCGACGTGGCGAGAAAGGTGACGGGAGAGGGAACGGAAGAGATCTTTCCCGAAGAAGCGGAGATCGGAGATATTCTGGAGATCCGCGCGGGGGAGAGGATCCCTCTCGACGGCAGGGTGACGGAAGGAAACTGTTATCTCGACGTTTCCGCCCTGACGGGAGAATCCGTTCCCGTCTATGTTGAGACGGGGTCCGAAGTGTTGAGCGGCAGCATCGTTTCGGGGGGCGTCGTACGCGTGAGAGCGGAAAAGGCGTTTACCGAGAGCACCGTTTCCCGTATTCTCGACCTCGTTGAAAACGCGTCTTCCAAAAAGGCGAAAACGGAAAACTTTATTTCGGTCTTCGCTAAATATTACACGCCGGCGGTGGTGTTTGCCGCCCTTGCGCTGGCGATCGTGCCTTCGCTGATCACGGGGGAGTGGACGGTCTGGATCGGGCGCGCCCTTACCTTCCTCGTCGTCAGTTGTCCCTGCGCGCTCGTCATCTCCGTTCCCCTCGGGTTTTTCGGCGGGATCGGGGGCGCGGGCAAAAAGGGGATCCTGTTTAAGGGGGCGGATATGATCGAGCGGTTTACCAAAGCCGACACCTTCGTTTTCGATAAGACGGGCACGCTCACCGAGGGAAAATTCACCGTGACCAAGGTTCTCCCCGAGAGCAGACGGGAGGAGATCCTCCGTTACGCCGCTGTCTGCGAATGTAAGTCCAACCATCCCGTCGCCCGGTCGGTCGTCGAAGCGTATCGGGGCGGGATCCCCGACGGTTACGCCGTCGAGGAAATTGCGGGGAAGGGCGTAAAAGCGGAAAAAGAGGGCGAGGTCATTCTGGCGGGAAATCTCTCCCTGATGGAAAATTTCGGCGTTGCCGTGAGCGGCGTCGGAGAAGGAACGACGGTCTATATTGCGGTAAACGGGCGATTTATCGGTCTGATCGAGGTGGAAGACCAGGTGAGAAAGGACAGCGGGTTCCTCATTTCTTCTCTCCGGAAAGAGGGGTTCCGCACGGTGATGCTGACGGGCGATAACGAAGCGGTCGCTTCCCGCGTGGCGGGCGAACTCGGGATCGGCGAATACCGCAGCGGGCTTCTTCCTGCGGACAAGGCGGACGCCGTCGACAAGATCATCGGAGAAAAGAAAGGAGAAGGCGCGGTCGTCTTCGTGGGCGACGGGATCAACGATTCGCCCGTCATCATGCGCGCCGATATCGGCGTTTCGATGGGCGGGATCGGCAGCGATTGCGCGATCGAAGCGGCGGACGTCGTTCTCATGCACGACGATCCCTCCGCCCTGCTCGAAGCGAGAAAGATATCTTTCCGCACCATGCGGATCGTGAAGCAGAACATCGTCTTTGCGCTGGCGGTCAAACTTGCCGTGCTGGCGGGGAGCGCTTTCGGTCTGACGTCTATGCTTTTCGGAGTTCCCGATATGTGGTTCGCCGTGTTTGCCGACGTCGGCGTTTCCGTTCTCGCCATACTCAATTCCATGCGGACGCTCCGCACGGGCAAAGATCCTTCCGCGGAGAAAAAAGCCTGACCGGCTTCGGAAAGACGCTTTCCCGGGAGTACGGACGGTTCGGGGTGAAAGGATTTCCT
>CAMAJQ010000016.1 GCA_945835865.1 uncultured Clostridia bacterium | reverse complement strand
AATCTCCGTCAGCGAACTCTGCAAGCGCGCCGAGATCAGCAGAGGGACTTTTTATTCCCATTACGAAGACATATACGGCGTTGCGGAAGAGTACGAATACGAGTTGATCGCGCGATTTTACGACGACGTAAAACTGCGGGGGCTCACCGATTTTGAAAAGACGCTGGACAGTTTTTTCGAGTTTATCAAGGAAAATGAAGAAGATTACCGGAAACTTTGCCGATCGAACGATTTTCTTCTTTCCGCGAGGAAACTGGCTGATCTTTTCATCAGTAAAATTCTCGAACTCTGTTATTCCGACAAAAATCTGAGGGACAAGAATTTTCTCGCCGTCGAAATCCGGATTTTCGTCGAAGGGATGACTTTTGAATTCGTCCGCTATTGCAGAGGGTATTCCGACGTGGGAACGGACGAACTTTATCTCTACACGAAAGATTGGTTGAAACGTTTTCTCGAAAGGCGTATGCAGAAAACGGATAAACCGCAGTTTTAAACAAACCGAATTCCATGTGTCCGTCCGGTTCGGCCGAGGCGGTAAAGGAGAAGAATGAGAAAGATCCGTAAAGAAAAAGAGAGGGCTGAAATCACCCTTTCCGTCGCGGACGACAGCAATTTTCTGTCGACCTATTGTCCGATCGGCAACCCCGTGATCTCGCAGGAGGTCGCCGACTATCTTGAGAACGCAGCGAAAGAATTTCCTCCCGACAGGAGCCTGAAACTGACCGTGTGCGGGGATTGCATCGACGGGAGCGAGCGCGTCGTCTACGACAAGGCAATCCGGAATTATTACGCGCTGAAGAAGACGGAAGCCGAGCGGGACGCAAAGAGGAAAAGGTATTTCGCTCTGACTTTCTTTCTGATCGGCGTCGTCGCGCTTTCGGTCATGATCTTTTTCAGCAATCACGGAATGAAGGATATCTGGACGGAATGCGTCGATATTTTTGCCTGGGTTTTTCTCTGGGAAGCGGTCGATCAGTTCTTTATCGAGAGAAAGATCCTTCTGACCTCCCGTCTCCGTTTTCTCCGTTTCACGCAGATGGAGATCGTCTTTCGCAAAAGAGACGGAACGCTGTTCTGAACGGAATGAAAATCCGTTATTTTGGCAAAAGAAAAATGCCGATAAGTTCGTAAACGGCATTTTCTGAAACGATTTGATCATTTTTTCTTTTCCGGGGAAAAGGAATCCGGGAAGTGCTCGGGGGGGAGGGAATCGTCGAAAAGATTGTTTCTCTCGGGATGAAGAATGGCGTTGATGACGTTTTCCGTCGCTTTTGGGACGTCCTGCGAAACGGATCTCAGCAGGTCTTTGACGTACTGCCTGCGGGTGTGTTTGTCCGCAGGGCAGGGATTGTGAATGACGGGGTTTTGTTTTGCGTATCCCGCGATCTCTTTTTCGCGGATGAAAATCATCGGGCGGATGACGGTCAGCCCCGACCGTTCCAGCGGCGTGACGGGAGAAAAGACGGAAAACCTTCCCTCGTAGAACAGGGAGAGGAAAAGGGTGTCCGCAAGATCGTCGGCGTGGTGACCGAGCGCCACCTTGTTGCAGCCGAGTCTGAGCGCGGCGTTGTTGAGCGCCCCCCGACGCATATTGGCGCACAAGCTGCAGGGGTTGGTCTCTTTGCGGACGTCGAAGATGAGTTCGCCTATGCGCGTTTGCTCGATTTCGTAAGGGACGGAAAGGGATTCGCAGAACGCCTTCATGGCTTCCGTCTCTCTTTCGTTCGTGCCCAGCCCCATGTCGACGGTGATTGCGCAAAGGTCGTATTTTGCGGGGTAAAACCGACGCATGGCGGCGAGAATGGCGAGCAGAGTGGTGCTGTCTTTTCCGCCCGAAAGACCGACGGCGATCCTGTCGCCCTCCGCAATCATCCGATAATCTTCGCAGGCGCGGCGCGCTTTCGATAAGAGTTTCTGAAGTTCCATATAACCTTCCTCTTTTTCCCTTTTCGGCGGACGGAGACCGGGCGTGTTCCTTCCGGAGCGCGTCTGTTCCTTCTTTCCGGGACGGCGTATCTCCCGCAGCCGAAAGAGCGATTGGTTTCGTCTTCCCGGAAAAAGCACGGAATCCTTCCGTCGGATATACTTTATCCCTTTTTCCGGAAAAAATCAAGCAAAAGGGTTGTCGTCGGCAAAAAATTCTTTTCGCGAGATGATCGTTTGGTTAAAAAACTCCCTTTTCTATTGACAAAAAAAGAAATTCGGGATAAAATAGAAGCAGAAAAAGCGGTCGGGAAAACCGTATCGCCTTATCGAAGGAGGAAAACATGGAAGAGAGAAAAACTTTTTACGTTACCGTCAGCAGGCAGTTCGGTTCGGGCGGGGCGGAAACCGCTTCCAGGCTCGCGGCAAAGCTCGGCGTGAAATGCTACGATAAATCGATTGCAGAGATGACCGCAGTCGTGACCGGCTTCGACAAGGACGTCGTTCATTCCTCGGAGGACAAGACTTCCAACGCTTTCTGGTATTCGGGTTTTCTCGGAGGAGAGATGCTCCCGTTGTACGACAGGGTGTATATCGGGCAGACGCAGGTCATCAAAAATCTGGCGGAAAAAGGCTCCTGCGTGTTCGTCGGACGATGCGCCGCTCAGATCCTCGCCGACAAAGAAAACGTCATCCGCGTTTTCATCTGCGCGCCGCTCGCACAGCGGAAGGCAAGGATCGCGAAACTTTACGACGTTACCCTGACGGAAGCGGAAAAGATGATCCGCAAAAACGATAAGGCGAGGGCGGCGTATTATAAAAAATACGCCGACGCCGATTGGGGAAAGATCGATAATTACGATCTGACCGTCAATACGAGGATCGGCACGTCGAAAGCCGCCGATATTATTTACGATTACGTCAAAGAACTCACGGAATGATCCGCGGGTTGCCGTTCGTCGGCGTCCGGGGACGGCGGGTGAAGGAGAGGTTATGGAGGAGCTGTTCGCACAGGCTTCGGAAAAGAGAAAAAAAGTGGTTTTTCTCGAATCGATGATCAGAGAGCGCAACGAGGAGATCTCTTCCCTCGAAGCCGAGGTCGCATCCCTTCGGAAGAAGAACGGGAGGGCGGTCAAGGCAGAGGTGGATATCCTCATTTATCAGATCAACAAGAAGATAGACGCTCTTGAAAAATCGGTCGAAGAGTGCAAGGAAGAAATCAAGAGGAACAAAGGGGAGATCGCCGATCTCCTCTCCCTTTGTTATGCGCAAGCGGAAAACGAGCGGGAAACGGAGAAGGTCGAAGAATTGATGAACGATACCTTCGGAGGCAAACTCCGGCTCGTGTCCTGCCGCGAGGCGGGCGGCATCTTCGGGAAATGTACCGTCGTTTCCGCCGTCACCACGAATTCTAAGAAAAACAGACTGAAGATATCCCGTATGCTCAAGGCGGGAACGGTGACGGACGCCGGGAAATACGTCACGCAGCCTGAGATCGAAGTCTACGATTACGTCCGGAAAGGTCTTCCCGGCGTTCGCCGTGAAGAGACGGACGAGTTTAAAAAGAAACTCGAAAAAAAGAGGCACGGTGAAGGGTATTATTATCTCGAAGAACTCTTTTCGGACGGCAAAGGGGTCCTGTTTGCTCTCCTCGCGGCGGCGCTTCTCGTCGCGGCTTCTTACGCCGCCCGTTACGTCGGATTTGACGGAACGCACGACGGCGTCCTGCTTCCGTGCGCTTCCGCGGTTGCCTGTTTTATCCTTCCGTTTTCCGTGCTCTTTTCCGCAAAACGGGGAGGGAAAGCCGATTTGTTTGCCCTGTTCGCAGTCGTCTGCGGAATCGGGTTGTTTGCGTTGCGGTTTGTGTTTCCGCAACCGGAATATTTCCCCGGACACATTGCGTCCCGCTTTATTCTTCCCGCGGGGCTCTTTCTCGCCGGCGTATCGTTCGGCTTTTGTCGGTTCCGGACGAGAAAGGTTTACCGACCGAAGGATGGCGATGGAATTTCCTATCTGTCCGCAGCCGTTGCGGGCGGTCTTTCGGCGGCGTATCTGCTCTCTTTCGGCAAATACGCCTGCGGACTATCCGACCACCCGGGATATACGGTTTATCTCGCCTTTCTGATCGCGGGCATCGCTTGCGCGGGCGTCGTCGTCGCCGTCTGCGCCGTCCGTCTTTTCTCGGGAAAGAAGGTCGGGGGAGAAGGATTGCTGTTTTACGATTTCTTTGCGGGATCGTTATTGTTCGGCGGCGTCACGGAAACGCCGTATTTCCCTCTGCTCGTCGTCGCGTCGTCGGCGTGTTCGCTCGGGTTCGTCATCGTCAGATTATGGAGACGGAAATGAAAGCTTTGATTTGTGATTTCGACGGGACGCTTGCGAAGTCGGACAAAACGGTATCGGAAGAAAACACGCGCGCCGTCCTCGATCTGATCGGTCGGGGCGGGAAATTCGCCGTCTGCACGGGCAGAATGACCTGCTCCGCACTCCGCGTACTGTCGTCTTTTCCCGTCAGACCGTTGGCGGCAACTTATAACGGCGCGGAGATTCTCGATACGGAGACGGGAGAACTCCTTTTCTGTCGGCATATCGCTCCCGACGATACGGCAGAGATTGCCCGTTTTGCGGAAGAAAAGGATATCAATTGTCAGATTTACGTCGGAGACCAGGTCGTCACGCCCGAGATCCTCCCGATCACGGATATTTACTGCCGCATCAGCAGAAACGAGGTGACCGCGCTCGGGATTCCCGTTTCTTCTTACGCCTCGTCGTGGAAAATGGGAACGCCCAAATTGATGTTCCTTGATTTTAAGGATAAACTCGACAGGATCCAGCCGGAGGCGGAAGCCGTTTTCGGCGATCGGTTCGAGATTGCCCGCTGCGGTGATTTTATGCTCGATTTTACCGCGAAAGGCGTCAGTAAGGGAACGGCTTTGGAAAGGCTCTGCGCGATCTGGGGGATTTCTCCGGGGGACTGCGTCTGTATGGGGGACGAGTTCAACGACCTTTCCATGATTCAGGTTGCGGGAGTCGGCGTCTGCATGAAAAACGGAAATGCAAAATTGAAGGCGTATGCCGACTACGTGACCGAACGTACGAGCGAAGAGGACGCCGTAAAAGAAGTCGTCGAACGTTTTTTCCGTTGAAAAATTTGTCCGGTTTTCCGGGTTTCGAGGTTCCGATATGAACAAAAAAAAGATTTTTCTCTATGCGACCGAATTCGTTTCGGGTATGTCCGTCATGGCGGTGGAGTTGGGCGCGAGCAGATTGCTTGCCCCTTATTTTTCATCTTCGCAGATCATCTGGACGATCATCATCGGAACGATCATGATCGCTATGGCACTCGGAAACGTCTGGGGGGGACGAATGGCGGATAAAAATCCCAACCCGGATTTTTTGTACGGGCGCATCGCGTTGGCAGGGGTTTGGATCGCCCTCATTCCCGTTCTCGGGAGATACGTCATCGCGGGCATTTCTCTTCTGCTCGCCCTATTCGTCGAGAGCGGATTTCTCGTCTGGGCGTCCCTGCTGTCCTGCCTCGTACTCTTCGTCTTTCCGCTCATGTTGCTCGGATCCGTTTCGCCCGCGCTCGTAAAGTTTTCCGTCAGTGCGCTCAACGAGAACGGAAGAACGGTAGGCGAACTGAACGCTCTCAATACGATCGGTTCCATTCTCGGAACTTTTCTCCCTACTTTCGTGACCATTCCCGCCGTCGGAACTCTTCTGACTTTCGTTATTTTTGCCGCCTTGTTGCTTGCGGTGAGCGGCGTATATTTTATCGGCTTCCGCAAAAAATGGAGGAAAACGGTGATATCCGCCGTTCTCGTCCTCGTGTGCGGCGTTTCGTCCGTCTTCTCTTCCTTTTCCTTCTGGGAAGACACGACTTACGAGGGGGAATCGATCTATAATTACCTCAAAGTATACGAGGACGATTCCGCCGTCTATTTTTCCACCAACGTTCTGTTCGGCGTTCAGTCGATGAAGATGAAGAAGGGGGGACTGACGGGCGGATATTACGATTACGCGCTCGCCGCGCCTCTCATGGCGGACGTGTACGGGAAAGAGGATTTCGATATTCTCATTCTCGGTCTCGCGACGGGGACGTACGCCTCTCAGTGTCTGGAATATTTCGGTCACGTCACGATCGAAGGGGTGGAGATCGATCGGAAGATCACCGATCTCGCCGAAGAGTATTTCGATCTTCCCGAGGAGGTTGACGTCACCGTGGACGACGGCAGGGCGTATCTTTTTTCCGGAAAGGGAAAGGATAAGAAGTACGACGTCATCATGGTGGACGCTTATCAGGATATCACGATTCCTTTTCAGATGTCCACGGTGGAATTTTTTACTCTCGTGAAAGATCATCTGAAGGAAAACGGCGTTATGGTCCTGAATATGAATATGTATTCGGACGAAGAAGGGTCGATCAACAGTTATCTTGCCGATACGTCCGCGGTCGTTTTTTCCGAGGTCTGCTACGCCCGCATCGAGGATAACCGTGAACTCTTCGCGTCGGACAATCCTGAAATGCTCGACGTTTTCGCATCTTCTCTTTTTTCGGTTCAGGATCGGGATCTCCGCAATTGTCTGAGTGGCGCGCTGAACAAATTCCGTCAGAACGGGAAATACGTCGGGGGAGATCTTATCCTGACGGACGACAAAGCGCCCGTCGAACTGCTCGGTATCAGACTGATCGACAACATGATTGCGAGCGAACTTTCCTATTATCGGGAAATTTTCAAAGAAAAAGGGTTCAAAGGGTTGTGGGATTCTCTGACCTGACCTTTTCCCTTGCCATGACGGAAGACGATCGCTCTCCGGAATTCGGGTCTGTGCGTGCGGAATTCTTTTTCGGACGCGCCGCTTCCGGACGGGAGGTTTGCTTCCGGGGAAACGGGAAAGGCAATATATATAAGGAATAACAAAATGAAAATCAGACTGAACGAAGATAAGGAAATCGTGAAACAGGTCGCCGAAGGGTTGATCGCGAAAGGGGGATATTGTCCCTGTCGGGTCGGAAAGCTTCCGGAAAACAAATGTATGTGTGAAGAATTCCGCAGACAGATCGCCGACGAGAATTTCGAAGGGTATTGCCACTGCCGTCTTTTTTATAAACAAAAATAGGTTTTTCCTCTGAAAAAGTTGTTTTTTTGTCCGAAGCACCCCGTTTTTTCATGTTTTTAAAAATTTTTTAAAAAAAGTGACGAAAAACAGTTGACAAAGGGGGGAGGAAAGTGGTAAGATAAGCGGGCACTCAAACGGGAGCGGTATTTATCTGGCAGGAAGCAGACCTGTAAAGCGGAAGGGAAGCAAACGAGAAAAAATTCTTGAAAAACCCTGAAAAAACGCTTGACAAGAGGCATGCGGATATGGTAAGATAAATAGGCTGTCGAGGAGATAGCACTCAGGCAAACGGGAGTTTGCCGATGCAGCTTAAAAATTGAATAGAAGGAAATGAATTGAAACGAAAAAGAGATAGCGAAAGTTAACTCAAGAACGTTTCCGTTAATTTCAAAGAGCGAAGTACGAAAGTACGACTCAAAACAAAACAGTCAGCAAAAACGAAAGTGAAAAGTCGTTAGAGCGGTTGGATCGGCAGAGATGCCGGTTCGGCTTTAAGAATAATAAACTCAAGAGTTTGATTCTGGCTCAGGACGAACGCTGGCGGCGTGCTTAACACATGCAAGTCGAACGAACGTTAGCAATAACGTGAGTGGCGGACGGGTGAGTAACGCGTGAGCAACCTGCCTTTGTCAGGGGAATAACACAGAGAAATTTGTGCTAATACCGCATAACATTTCCACTCGGCATCGAGAGGGAATCAAAGATTTATCGGACAAAGATGGGCTCGCGTCCCATTAGGTAGTTGGTGAGGTAACGGCCCACCAAGCCGACGATGGGTAGCCGACCTGAGAGGGTGATCGGCCACATTGGAACTGAGAAACGGTCCAGACTCCTACGGGAGGCAGCAGTGGGGAATATTGGGCAATGGAGGCAACTCTGACCCAGCAACGCCGCGTGAATGATGAAGGTCTTCGGATTGTAAAGTTCTGTGATGGGGGACGAAGAAAGTGACGGTACCCCAATAGCAAGCTACGGCTAACTACGTGCCAGCAGCCGCGGTAATACGTAGGTAGCAAGCGTTGTCCGGAATGACTGGGCGTAAAGGGTGCGTAGGTGGTTTATCAAGTTGGTGGTGTAATTCCGGGGCTTAACTCCGGAGCTACCACCAAGACTGATGAACTTGAGTACGGGAGAGGTAAGTGGAATTCCTAGTGTAGCGGTGGAATGCGTAGATATTAGGAGGAACACCGGTGGCGAAAGCGACTTACTGGCCCGCAACTGACACTGAGGCACGAAAGCGTGGGGAGCAAACAGGATTAGATACCCTGG
>CAMAJQ010000015.1 GCA_945835865.1 uncultured Clostridia bacterium | reverse complement strand
CGCAAGGCATCCTCGGCGACGAACGGACTTCGGCGGACGCTTTCCGCCGCCTGCTCTCCGCGGGCGCCGAGGCGTGCGAGACCTCCGTCCTTCCCGAAACGGCGGACGGCGTTTACTGTTCCGAACTCAAAAACGTCCGCTTCCGCCGCTATAAACTTCTTTTCGTCATCGGGCTTTCCTCCGACGTCCCCGCCGTGAAGGGAGACACCGCCCTTCTGCTCGACAGCGATATCTCCGCGCTCGACAGACTGAACGTCTCCGTCGAACCCAAGATCCGCGTGGTCAACCGCCGCGAACAGGAAGCCGCGTCCCTCGCTCTGCTCTCCTTTTCGGACAAACTTTTTCTCTCGTACAGTCTTCTCACTCCCTCGGGGGGGCAAGCGGCGAAAAGCCGCATCCTGGATTACGCCGTCGCCCTCTTCTCGGACGCAGACAGAAAACTCCGTCCCGTCGACAAGCTCTCTCTCGAAAAATCCGCGCACGATCTGACGGGCAGGAAGAAAGACGCCGTAGACAGTCTCCGTTTTCTCTCTCTCCGCCCCGCCCTGTTTTCCCTGCTCTCCGACGGCGACGATTACGTCAACGGGGGAAAAGAGGACGTCGAACCGGCTTCCTCCTTTTACCGCGCGCTCGAACGGACGGGGAACGAAACCGCCCTCCGTCTCGCCGACAGACTCATCGGCAACGCCGGCGCGGAGCCCCCTCTCAGGCGGGATCTTCCCGTGGAAAATTATTTCCGCAACGGGCTCGTCAACGCGTCCGTCCTCGAAACCTATTTTTCCTGCCCTTATAAATGTTACGCCAAATACTGCCTCGGCCTGCGCGACGACCTCTCCTCCGAGATCCGGGCGCTCGATTTCGGCAACGTTCTGCACGCCGTCGCCGAGAATTTCGTGCGAGTTCTCCCCGACCTGAAAGACGAAAGTTCCGCGCAGACCGCCGCCCGGCGGATTTTCGAGGAAATCATTCAACAAGACGATTATCGGCGGTTTTTACAGCATCCCGACTACGCCTATTCCGCCGCGCTCATCCGCAAGGAAAGCGAAAAGATCTGTCTCGATCTCTTCCGCGAACTGACCGAAGGCGGTTTCCGCCCCGAGGGCGAAGAGGTGTGGTTTGCGGACGGATGCCCTTATCCCGCCCTTCCCTTGCGGACGAAAACGGGAACCTTCCGCCTTCGGGGAAAAGCCGACCGTCTCGACCGCTGCGGAGATTACGTCCGCATCGTCGATTACAAGACGGGTTCCGTCGCGGAAAAAGTCAAGGACGAAAAATTCTACACGGGCAACAACCTGCAACTATATCTCTACCTGAACGCCTTTGCCGTCAAAGGCAAAAAGCCCGCGGGCGCCTATTATTACGCCATGAACGACAATTTTGCCAAAGAAGGGGAACCAACCCCGCTGATGTCCGGCAAGACCCTGTCCGAGGAAGAAGTCCTGCGGGCGACCGATCCCCGCCTCGCCGAAGACAAGAGAAGCCGTTACGTCGACGTGCGCATCCGCTCTCTCAAATCGGGCGAAAAGGCGACGGGAAGCCTCGCGGACGAACGGACCTTGCGCGGTTATATGAAATACGCGATGAAGATCGCCGAACTCGGCACGGACGAAATCGCGTCCGGCACGCTGGTCCCCTCTCCCTACAAGGGGGCGTGCGATTATTGCGAATACGGCGGACTCTGCCGGTACGACTGCGAGACGGGCCGCCGCCCGCGCGAAGTGCGTTCGGTCACCCCGGAAACCGTCGTTTCCGCCGCCGAACGGACGAACGGAGATTTCTTCTATTCCCCACCGCCGCAGGAAAAGAACGGCGGGGAAAAACGCAAGGATGCAAAGGAGGACGGAAATGAAAACGTACGCTGAACTGACCGAAACCCAACGCCGCGCCGTCCTGCACGACGGAGGCAACGTCCTCGTTTCCGCGTCGGCGGGGAGCGGAAAGACCTTCGTCATGATCGAAAGGGTCATCCGTCTCATCCTCGAGGGAAAAGCGGACGCCGACTCCATTCTCGCCGTCACCTACACCAGACTCGCCGCCGAGGAAATGAAAGAAAAACTCGTCAAGGCGGTCGTCGCCGAGATCAACGGAGGGGGGGATGCCGAGCGCTTCCGCAAGACCCTGTCCGAGATCCCGACGGCGGATATCTCCACCTTTCACAGTTTCTGCGCCAATCTCCTGCGCACGTATTTTTACGCGGCAAACGTCGACCCCCTCTTCGCCATCGCCGACGAGAGCGAAGCCAAGGAACTGCAAAGCAAAGCGATCGACCGGTTGTTCCAGTCCCTGTACGAACGGAAGGACGAAGATTTCCTCAGTCTCGTCCGCCTCTTCCGCCGCAACCGGGGAGACGCCGCGCTGAAAGAACACGTTCTTTCCCTCTACCGTTTCGCCGTTTCCGAAAAGGATCCCGAGGCATTTCTCAACGCGGAAAATCTCTGCGATTACGACCGCGCGGTCTCCCTGCTCAACGACGTCCGCGCCCTGCGCCTCAAGGCCCTTCTCGCGGAGACCACGGCGTTGCGGACGGAAAGCGACGAACTCGGCCTGACGAAACTCTCCGCTCACCTCTCCCTCGTCGAGATCTCTCTGCAAACCGTCCTTCAGGCGGACACCCCGCGAAAGCGCGCGATTGCCGCTTCCCCTTTGGACAGAACGCCTTCCGTGAGAAGCGACGACGAGGCAGTCCTTGCTCTGAAAGAGAGAGTTAAGGAAACGAAAGACCGTATAAAAGACTTATACGCCGAGATATCCTTGCAGGCAACCGAGCGTACGGAGGAGGAAGACCGCGCCCGTTACGCCTCGGCGGAAGAGACTACCCGTCGGCTCTGCCGCCTGTGCACCCGCTTTCTCGAAAGTTACGCCGCGGTCAAAGCGGAAGAGGAAAAACTCGATTTCGCCGACCTGGAACACTTCGCCTTCCGCCTGCTCAGCGAGCACGAGGAGGTACGGAAGACGGTTTCCGAAAAATACGATTATATTTTCGCTGACGAATATCAGGACGTGAACGGCGTACAGGAAGCCATCCTCAATCTCATCGCGCGGGACAACCTCTTCATGGTGGGGGACGTCAAGCAATCCATCTACGCCTTCCGCGGATGCACCCCCGATATTTTCGCCGTAAAATTTTCGGACTATCTCAAAAATGCAGACGGGGGAGGAACGGCGATCTCTCTCGACTGCAATTTCCGCTCTTCGGACGGCGTTCTCTCCGCCGTGAACAACGTGTTTTCTTCCGTCATCACCGCCGACTTCGGCGGGGTGGATTACGCTTCCAACCGCATGCTGCGGGGCGGGCTTTATCCCGAAGGCTACGGCGAGGCGACCCTGCACGTTCTCCGCAAAGAGAAGAAGGAAGGGGCGTCTCCGGTCGGCGTCTACGATCCTCTGCTCGACCTCGACGCGGAAGAGGAAGACCTTGCCGAAGGGGTGCTGATCGGTAAAATCATCGAGGAAGAGATCGGAAAAACCTTCTTCGACCTGAAGACGGGCAAAGAGCGCCGCGTCGGTTACGGGGATATCGCCGTTCTGACGAGGACCTCCGCCGGATATACTCTCTCCGTCGTCAAGCAGTTGATGAAACTCGGGATTCCCGTCTCCTCGGAGGCGAAAAACTCGGTCGGGGACTACCCGGAAATCCGTATTCTGCTCTCCGCCCTCCGCCTCGTCTCCTATTACGCCGACGACGTTCCCCTCGCCGCCGTTCTGCGGAGCGCGATCGGCAAAGTGACCGAGGAAGAACTCGCCGAAATCAGGCGTTTTTCGGAAAAAAGCGCGTCCAGACTCTCCTTCCGCGAATGCGTCGACCTCTACGCCGAAAAGGGAGAGGAACCGCTGAAAGGAAAACTCGTTGCCTTCCGGCGCTATTTTGCCAGGATCCGCCTGCTCGCCGAATTCACGGGCGCGGGCGAGATCCTCTCGCGCCTGCTCCGCGAAACGGGTCTGGACGTGGAAATTGCGGCGATGCCTCTCGGCAGACTCCGCACGGCGCGCGTCGAACGGTTTATCGCCCAGGCGTCTCCGGGGGGAAAAAGACTGTCCGTCGACCGTTTTCTCGAAAGTCTCGAACACTCCCTGTCCGACGTCTCCCTTTCCGAGATCTCCGGGGACGACACGGTAAAGGTCATGAGCATCCACGCTTCCAAGGGATTGGAATTCCCCGTCGTCATCGTCTCCGGGCTTTCCAAGCGCTTCAATTTCGACGACGGAAAAAAGGAGATCCTCACCGACCGTACCCTCGGCGTCGCCGTAAAATACTATGACGAAAAGACCATGACGGTCGGGGACACGATCAAGCGCACTCTCTTCGGCGAACTTGCGAAACTCAACGTCATCCGCGAGGAAGCCCGCATATTTTACGTCGCCATGACGAGGGCGCAGGCAAGGCTCCACCTCGTGACGACGGGAGACGTGCGCGCCGAACACAATTTCCTCTCCCTGCTCTACGCCTCTTCTTATTCCGATTTTCTCAGCCTCGGCGATATGCCGGTGAGGACGTACGAGGAAGGAGAACTCGTCTGCGAGCGGAAGACGGAGCCGAGAAAAATGCAGGTCGGAGAAGGAAGACCTTCCCTGACGGAGAGGATCGCGGAAAACCTCCTCTTCCGCTACCCTTACGAAAAGGAAACGGAACTCCCCGTCAAGCGCGCCGTCACCGCCATCGTTTCGGACGAAAACCGCCGCGCTTCCCCGACGACGGATCTTTGGGAAAACGAAGTATTCTCCCCGTCCTCCCCCTTTAAAAAGGAAACCGGTATTGCCTGCCACGCTTTTCTCCAACACTGGGACTTTATCGAAAAAGACGTCGATAAAGAACTGATACGCCAACTTTCCGAAGGGCTGCTCTCCGAGGAACAGGCAGGGCTGCTCGATCGGAAACTCCTCTCCACCCTCGTCCGCTGTCCCCTTTTCGATACGCTTGCGGGCATGAAACTCTATCGCGAACACCCCTTCGTCGTTCCTCTCCCCGCAGGAGAGGCGGTGGAAGGATCGGAATCGGAAGAGCCCGTTCTCGTGCAGGGGATCGTCGATCTGCTCGCCCTGTCGGAAGACGGAAAAGCGATCGTCGTCGACTACAAATACTCTTCGCGGACGGACGAAAATCTGCTGAAGACTTACCGTCTGCAACTCGACCTCTACCGCAAAGCGCTCATCCGGGCGACGGGCGCAGTCGACGTCGAGTGCTATCTGCTCAACCTGAAGACTTCCCGTCTCATCCCCGTCCCCTGATTGACAAACTCCCGAAAAAGAATTTAAAAACGACGCGGAGCCCCGCGATATGCAACCTTGAAAACCCTCCGTTTGCATATCCGTTCGGCCCCGCGCCGTATTTTTTCTATCGCGTTTTCCGCCCGCACGGTCTTTCCTATTCCCCGGACGGGAGAAGAAGGACGGTAAAATTGCCGAGATACACGTCGGCGTCCGTCAGGAAAAAGAAGGTCAGCCCGTCGTCTTCCTCCGAAAGGGAAAATTCCGCCGTCAGCAGATGCAGCCCCTTCCCGAACAATCCTTCTTTCAGAATACGGTTTTCGGGCGTTCCGTTCAGCGCGATCAGATAATCGGTCGAAGTCTTCGCCGCGTAATAGCGGATCTCGATCCGACAGCGCGTTCCCGCCCGATAGAGACAGGGGACCTTCTCCGCCGACAGGGCGGCGATTTCGTATCCGCCGCTCCCCTTCAGCCGCATGACCGACGATCCGAACCCTTCGGTTGCCCCGCGGATCGCGCCGAGAGCCTCCCCGTCGGGGATATCTTCCGTCAGCAAGGGCGTCGCCGAGCCGACGGGCGTATAGAAATCCGTCCAGTCGAAGGTAAATCCTTTCGTCAGCGCGTCGGCGTCCGGGACGGTTTCTTTTCTGACGACGTTCACGTAGGAAAACGTAAAATTGTCGAAAGCGAGCACGGCGTCTCCGTCCCTGTATTCTTTAAAAAAGCGGAATTGCCAGCCCGGCTCTTCAAAATCGAACTGCCCTTCGTAAACGATCCGTCTGACTTCCCCTTCCCTCATTTCGGCAAGGCTGAACTTCCGGTCGTACAGACGATCCTCTCCCTTGCGGAACCCGACGGTAAAATCGGGAAAGGGTATCCCTCCGCACAGCCTGACGTCGAAGGAGATCTCCCACACTCCCGAACGGACGGGGAGAGAAGTCGCGTTGAATTCGTTTTCCTTTCCGACGCACGCCGCATAATCGGCGACGAGAGAATTACCGGACAAAGAACGATCTCCCGCCTCCAGCGAAAAATGCCCGGCAAGCCCCTCGGGCGGAAGCAGAGGACTGTCTCCTCCCTTCCCGAAATTTTCCCGGAAAACTGCCCGCCGCCCCTTTTCCGCAAGGGCGATGGCGTTCGGGTCGTTCTCGCCCGTCACGTCCTCCGTCTCGGCGTATTCCTCCGACGAGACTTCGACGATAAGCGATTCGCACGCCTCGTTGCCCCCTCCGTCTGCCACGCGGAAGACGATCTCGTACGTCCCGAGCGCGCGGGAATAAAAAAATCCGTCCGCCACGCGGGCGTACCCTGCCGGCGAAACGGTCGTCTCGACCGAGTCGGTCAGGTCCCCGTCTCTTTCGTCGAAGGCGCGGACCTCGGGCAGAACGGTCTCCTCGCCCGGTCGGGCGGCAATACGATTCTCCCCCGCCCACGAAACCGTCAGCACGGGAGCCGTCTCGTCGGGAAGGGGAACGCTCTCTCCGCTTTCCGTCCCCTCTTCCGTCCCGCTCTGTCCGTCGCCGGACTCTCCGGAATCCCTCTCCGAAGAGCCGATCACGCTTTCGCCCGCGGAAATCACGCTCTCTCCCGCAGAAGAGAGCCCCGCGGGATCCTTCCCTTTTTGCCGTAAAAACCATACGCCCGCACAGAGCGCAAGACTGACCGCAAGGCATACCGACAGCGCGGCGGCAATCCGGAACCGTTTCATCTTTTCCCCCTCGTTTTCTCCCGCTCCGGAAGCGGTTTCTTTCAACCGCCCTTTCCGAAGGAAAGTCTTTTTCCCGTTTCCGCCCTCCCCGCAGGGGGCGAACTTCCTCTTCCGCCCCGTCTCGCGGACGATCGGGCGGAAGAGGAAATCAGTGACAGCCTCCGCACGTCTTGCAGTCGCCCGTACAATTTCCGCAGGTCCTGCCCGTCGCCGTCCACATTTTTCCGCTCAGATTTTTCCTCGCCTTCTTGCCGCAAACGGGGCAAAGCACCTCGTCGTCCGAGCGTCTCACGTATTCGTCGAACACCTTTCCGCAGGCGTCGCACTTATATTCGAAAACAGCCATTATTCTCTCCGATACGCACGTTAAACGGCTTATCGCGCCGTTTTACCCGTTTATTTTTCCTCCGATTTCTGTCTGACGATCAGGCGGATCGGCGTCCCCTCGAAACCGAAACTCGCGCGGACGGCGTTCTCCAGATATCGCTTATAGGAAAAGTGCATGAGTTCGGAATCGTTGACGAAAAAGACGAAAGTCGGGGGACACACCCCGTCCTGCACGGCGTAGTACAGTTTCAGCCTGCGCCCGTTTCTCGTCGGCGGTTCGTTGGAGCGGACCGCCTCGCCGACGACCTCATTCAAAGTCCCCGTCGTAATGCGCTTGTTCGCGTTTTTGAACACCTCGGCGCAAAGCCCGAAGAGTTTGTTGACCCGCTGTCCGAACTTCGCCGAGATATATACCGATCTGAAATAATCCATGAAAGAGAGATCGGTCTTGAGTTTTTTCTCGAATTCGTATATGGTATTGCCGTCCTTTTCCACCTTGTCCCACTTGTTCATGACGACGACGGAGGGCTTGCCCTGTTCGTGCACGTATCCGGCGATCTTCACGTCCTGTTCGGTGATGCCGACGGACGCGTCGATGACGATCAGACAGACGTCCGCCCTCCGGATGGCGGCGAAAGCGCGCAGAACGCTGTAATACTCCACGTCCTCGTCCACCGATCTCTTTCTGCGGATGCCCGCCGTGTCGATGATGGTATATTTCTTTCCGTCCGCCTCGAAATCGGTGTCCACCGCGTCTCTCGTCGTTCCGGCGACGTCCGAAACGATGGTCCTGTCGTAGCCGAGAAGGGCGTTGGTCAGCCTCGATTTGCCCGCGTTGGGCTTGCCCACGATGGCGATCCGGAGACGGTCGCTCTCCTCCTCTTCCTCCGTCTGCGGGAATCCCGCGCACACTTCGTCGAGCAGATCTCCGATGCCTTTCGCCTGTTCGGAGGAAATGCCGACGGGCGTGCCGAGCCCGAGTTCGTAGAAATCGAAAAGGACCTCCTGCCGATAGACGTCGAGTTTGTTCACGGCGAGCACGATGGGCTTGCCCGAACGGCGGAGCATGGCGGCGACGTCGTAATCGGCGGCGGTCAGCCCCGTTTTCGCGTCGCAGAAAAAGACGATGACGTCCGCCGTTTCGATGGCGATATCCGCCTGTTTTTTGATATGCCGCCACATTTCGTCCGACGATTTGAGTTCGATCCCACCCGTGTCGATGAGGGTGAAACTCTTTCCGCACCATTCCGCGTCGGCGTAAAGGCGGTCGCGCGTGACGCCCGGTTTATCCTCCACGATGGAGATCTTGCGCCCCGTCACCTTATTGAAGAAGGTCGATTTGCCTACGTTGGGTCTGCCGACGATGGCGACCAGGGGTTTTCTGCTCATTTTTTTATTCTCTCCTTCTTTCTTCTGCCCGAAAGGACGTCGGTGAAGTCCTTTCCCGTCCCGTCCG
>CAMAJQ010000014.1 GCA_945835865.1 uncultured Clostridia bacterium | reverse complement strand
GAACAGCCCGCCGCGACGGAAAAGAGAAAGAGGGCGGCGAATACGGCGACCGCTCCTTTGCCTTCGACGGGGAGCAGAGTCGCGGCGAGAAGAGCGAACGCCGCCGAGACGGCGCACGCGAGCGCGCCGTAGAAAAACTCGTAGCGGAGCAGATTGATTTTTTTCGGTTTTTTCGCCACGTCTCCTCCTTCGGCTTCAACGGAAATGCGCCGATAAGCCGTTCTTTCCGGTTTTTACGATTGAATTGAAAAAGTTGTCTCTGGGCGGATCGCCCTTGACTCGCAAAGAGCCCCGCCGGTTTTACAGGCGGATCGCCTTGTAGCCGAGGCCTCTGACCGCACGGATCTCCACGCCGTTCGCTCCCTCGAGTTTTTCGCGCAGGCGTCTGACGTGTACGTTGAGGGTGTGGTCGTCCTTTTCCGCCGACCCCCAGATCTCCTCCATCAGTTCGTTCCGGGTGAAGATTTTCCCCGGGGAGGAGAGGAGTTTGAAGAGAAGAAAAAATTCCTTTTGCGTCAGCCCGAGGTCTCTCCCGTCGAGTTCGGCTTTTCTTGCGGGATAGTCGACGGCGAGGTTGCCGAATACGAGTTTCTGCTCGCTTGCCGCCTTGCTTCGCCGAAGCAGGGCTTTGATGCGGAGAAGAAGTTCCTCTTCGTCCACGGGTTTGGTCATGTAATCGTCCGCCCCGACGAGAAAGCCGTAGCGTTTGTCCGAGGGGGAATCTTTTGCCGTCACGATGATGACGGGCAGGTCGGGATCTTTTTTCCGTATGGCTTCGGTCAGGCGGAAACCGCTCGCGTCGGGGAGCATGACGTCCGCCAGAACGAGATCCGGCTTTGCCGTTTCCAGAAGGCAGAGCGCCTCCTTGCAGTCGGCGGCGGCGATCGGTTCGTAGCCCCCGTTTTTCATGACGACCGTCATCAGTTTTCTCGTGCCGAAATCGTCCTCGACGATCAGAATGCGAAACATACCCTTTTTCCCTCGGTGAGCCCGTACGTCCGGGCGTATTTCCTGATTTTCCGCGGCGCGGCGGAGAATGGTCTTCCCGCCGCGGGCGGGGTTATATCCGCAACGCGGCAGAGAATGTTTCCGCCGCGGGCGGGATTATCTCGATTATACCACAAAACGCCCCCGATTTCAAACCGTTTATCCGCCCGTTTGTGAAAAAAAATTGCTTTTTCCTTCCCGACTGACCGTTTTTGTCCCGAAAAGGGGATTTTCGACGGGATATTCTTCTTCCGGAAGGAAAAATGTTTGACATAATTTGGAATACAGTATATAATTATTTAAAATAAAGTGTATAATATCGGTAATACGCTGTGGTCGGAGTGAGACTCCGGACCGACGGACAGGGAAGGCGGCGCGGAATGGACGATTTGTTTGAAAAGAGAATCGGAGAACTTTTCTCCCGCGCTTCGGACAGGGGGATCTTCGTTTTCACCCCTTTTCTTTCTCCGTCGGAACAGGCGGAAACGGTCAGGATCTGCGGAAAGAAGAACGTTTGCTTTTTCGGCGGCGCGGATTTCGCCGAGCGGAAGATCGCCCGTTTCGGCGACCCGGAAGAACTCGGTTACGAGGAGTTCCCTCCCGTCGCCTTGCTGAAGGTCGTATGCACGGCGGGAAAATTCGCCTCTCCCCTCACGCACAGGGATTATCTGGGCGCGGTGCTCCGGCTCGGGATCGAGAGGGAGGCCGTCGGCGATATTTTCGTCGACGGAGGGACCTCCTATCTCGTGACGACGGAAAAGCCTGCCGAAACCGTTTTGCGGGAACTTGCGCGGGTCGGTCGGGAGAGGGTGGAAGTCTTCCGCGCGGAGGAGATCCCGTCGGATCTGAGACCGAAGACGGAGGAAAGAGAGATCGTCGTTTCCTCTTTCCGGGCGGACGCCGTCGTCTGTGCCGTCTGGAATCTGCCGAGATCGGAAGGGCAGAAACTGACGGAAAAGGAAGCCCTTTCTGCCGACGGCAAGGTCCTCCTTTCGGGGGCGAAGGAACTGAAAGCGGGGACCGTCGTGACCGCGAGAGGTCACGGGAAATTCATCGTCGGAGAGGCGGTCGGAAAGACGAAAAAGGGTAATTACGTACTGAAGGTTTCCGTGTTCGTGTGACGTGCTCCGTTGTCGGCGCGGGGAAATGGTAAGGGTATAATCGGAGATAGGAAGTTTATGGGTAAATATAAGAAAAAAGAGGAAAGACCGAAGATCGGAAAAGCCGTGGATGAGGGCAGGATCGCGGACGACGGGTATCGCAATTATCTGCAGATGCTCGTGATATGCTTTGCCATTGCGGTGCTCGCCTTCTCGATGTCCGTCGTCTCGTTCGCTCTTCACGAGCCGGACGTCGCCGCTTTTTGTCTGATCTATTCGCTTTGTCAGGGAATTGACGTCGCGTTGCTCTTTTCAATGAAAAAGGCAAAACTTTTTCATTTCCTCATTCTCAGCGTTTCGACGATCCTGCTTGCGGTGGCGCTGCTCGTGACGGGAGGAAGTTCGGGGCTTTCGCCTTTCTGGCTCTTTCTTCTGCCCGCGTTCGGGTTTACCGTCTTCGGGAAAGGGAAGGGGATCGTCGTCTGCGCCGCCGTCTGGTCGTGCGCGGCGTTTCTTCTGTGGACGAACGCCGGCAACGGATTATTGCAATACGAGTATTCCGGCGACTTTCGCTGGCTCTATCCCGTCGCTTTCGCCGTCATCGGCGTGATCGGCTTTCTTTTCGAGCACGTCCGCTCCAAAGCGCAGAACGAACTCGTTGAAATGCGGAACAAGATGAAGGAGATCTCCGAGACGGACGCCCTCACCGGCATGAAGAACCGCTATTGGTTCAACCGGAAGATCACCAGGAAATTCAACGGGCGGACGATGGAAAAGGACGGCATGCTTCTCCTCTGGGATATCGATCTGTTCAAGCACCTCAACGATACTTACGGCCATTCCGCGGGAGACCGTATTCTCGTCAGGCACGCCCAGAAACTCAAGGATTTTTTCCCTGCGGGGACCCTTTACTGCCGCTGGGGAGGGGAAGAATTTCTCGCTTTCCTGCCCGATTGCGGCTACGAGGAGGGGATCGGTATCTGCGAAAAACTCCGCCTCGCCCTGGGAGAGACCACGATCGAAGACGGGCAGGGAGAAAGCATCGGAACAACGGTCAGCGTGGGAGCCGTTTTTCTTCCGAAAGAGACCGTTTTCCACGCTTCCGATCTCTTTACCGCTTGCGACAGACTTCTCTACCGTTCCAAGAACAACGGCAGGAACTGCGTCACCGTCGCGCCGGTTTCGGAAACGGAAGAATACGGAGAATAAACGAAAGAGCAAAGACGACGTTCGTCTCTGCTCCGAGCATATTGAAAACCGCAGAGAAAATTATTTCGAAGGCAATCCGATCGGTTCCGACGGATTGACTGACGTAAAACGAGACGAGGTAAACCGAATGAAATTTTACGGAGACCTTCCCTATGCGAACGGGCAGACGCTGGACGTCTATCTTCCCGACGGGGAGTATACCGACACCGTGGTATATTTCCACGGGGGCGGACTGGAAGGGGGAGACAAAAGGGACTTTTATTACGCGGATATCGCCGGGGAGTTCGCTTCCCGCGGGTATGCGTTCTTATCCGTCAATTACCGGAAATATCCCGAGGCGAAGTTTCCCGATTATCTCGAGGACGCCGCCCTCTCCGTCCGCTATGCGAAGGAGAGGTTCTGCGGACCGGACGGCAAAAACAGGCTGTACGTCGCGGGGCAGTCGGCGGGGGCGTGGATCGCGCTCATGCTCTGTTTCGACCGCAGTTATCTCGGACGGGTCGGCGTCGATCCCGCCGGGATCGACGGATGGATGATCGACAGCGCGCAGCCCACTTCCCACTTCAACGTGATCCGTTACGAATGCGGAGCGGACAGCCGCCTTCAGAGAATAGACCGCTACGCCCCCCTTTATTATCTCGACGAAAACACGAGGTTTTCGCGGATGCTGCTCGTGTGGTACGAGGACGATATGCCCTGCCGCCCCGAACAGAACGAACTACTCGTCGCCGCGATCAGACAGTTTCTGCCCGACGCGGACGTCGAACACCGCCGTCTGGCGGGAGGGCACTGCCACGGTTCGACGGAGAAAAACGAGGACGGGAAGTACGACTTCGCCGAAGTCGCCCTGCAATGGCTCGCCAAAGCGGGAAAGGGCGGGGAAGCGTAGGCGGAAACGGTTCCGAAACAAGGCTATAACGCGATTAAGCGGCGAATACGGAAGGGAAATCCCTTCCTTTTTTTTCCGCCGTTTCCCGCGGGGAGGGAAAGGAATGAGAAAATCTTCAGATTTTCGGAAAATTCCCGCTTTCCCTTATTGACAACGGTTGAAAAGTGGTGTATAATTATTGATATGTAGCCATATCATTTTATTTAAGATAACGACGGAGCGGCGGGGAAAACGGGACCTGCCGGTCCGGCTACAAAAATTACAATATCTTTTACCGGGAGGACAATCATGTCTCATTTAAGCGAAGCGGCAGTCGCGAAAATCAACGAGATCTGCGACAGATACGTTGAAGAAAAAACGCCGCTGATGATGATCTTAAGCGACATCCAGAAAGAGTACGGTTACATACCGCTCGAGGTGCAGGAGATCGTTTCCTCGAGAACGGGTATTTCCGTCGCGGAGATCTACGGCGTCGTCACTTTCTATTCTTTCTTCTCGCTGATGCCCAAGGGGAAATACGTCATCGGCTGTTGCCTCGGCACGGCGTGCTACGTCAAGGGCGCACAGCAGGTGATTGACAAGTTTTCGGAAATTCTCGGCATCAAGCCGGGCGAAACGACGGCGGACGGGCTGTTCACGCTCGACGCTCTCCGTTGCATCGGCGCGTGCGGAATCGCACCGGCGGTTTCGATCAACGGCAAGGTCTATCCCAAAATGACCGTCGACAGCGTGCCGAAGGTCATTGCAGAATATAAAGCAGCCGGAGGAGAATTATGATCAGAACGTTTGAAGAACTCGAAAAGAAAGCGCACGATTGCTCGGCTTGTCTCGACGCGAAATTCACGGGGAGCGACGGAAAACGCCACGTCGTGCTGTGCGGCGGCACGGGCTGCCTTTCCTCCCGTTCGGACGAAATCAAAGCCCGTTTCGAAGAGTTGATCGCCGAGAAAGACCTCGGGGATAAAGTCACCGTCAATCAGGTCGGATGCTTCGGCTTCTGCTCCCAGGGACCCTTCGTGAAGATCTATCCCGAAGACACCCTTTACCGCATGGTGAAGATCGAAGACGTGGAAGAGATCGTGGAAAAGGATCTCGAGGGCGGAGAGGTCGTGGACCGTCTGCTGTACGTCGATCCCGTCACGCAGGAAAAAGTTTCCAAGCAGGACGATATCAATTTCTATAAAAAACAGGTCCGCATCGCCCTTCACGGCTGCGGAAGTCTCAATCCCGAGGACATCGACGAGAACATCGGCGCGGGCGCCTTCGAAGGGCTTGCCAAAGCGCTCCGCATGGACCGTGCGGACGTCATCAAAGAGGTGCTCGATTCCGGGCTGCGCGGCAGAGGGGGCGGCGGCTTCCCGACGGGAAGAAAATGGCAGTTCGCCTACGCTCAGCCGGAAGGGGAGAAATACGTCGTCTGCAACGGCGACGAAGGCGATCCGGGCGCGTTCATGGACCGCTCCATTCTCGAGGGAAATCCCATCGGCGTCATCGAGGGCATGATGATCGCGGGTTACGCGATCGGCGCGCAGAACGGTTATTTCTACGTCCGCGCGGAATATCCCGTCGCGGTCAACCGTCTCCGCCTCGCCATCCGTCAGGCGGAGAGCATCGGGCTTCTCGGCGATAACATTCTCGGAAGCGGATTCTCCTTCCGCGTACATATCCGGCTCGGCGCGGGCGCGTTCGTCTGCGGCGAAGAGACCGCTCTTCTCAACTCCATCGAGGGACAGCGCGGTATGCCCCGTCCCCGTCCTCCTTTCCCCGCGGTGAAAGGGCTTTGGGAAAAACCGACGGTCATCAACAACGTCGAAACGCTTGCATGCGTACCCTATATCCTGAGAAACGGCGCGGCGAAATTCGCCGGCTACGGCACGGAAAAATCCAAGGGAACGAAGGTGTTCGCTCTCGGCGGAAAGATCAATAACGTCGGTCTCGTGGAGATCCCCATGGGAACGACTCTCCGCGAACTCATCTACGATATCGGCGGCGGAATTCCGGGAGGAAAGGAATTCAAAGCCATTCAGACGGGCGGTCCTTCGGGCGGCTGTCTGACCAAGGACGACCTCGACGTCCAGATCGATTACGATAACCTCGTCGCCAAGGGCTCCATGATGGGGTCGGGCGGCGCCATCGTCATGGACGAAGACAACTGCATGGTGGACGTCGCGAAGTTCTATATGGAATTCATCTGCGACGAAAGCTGCGGAAAATGCTCTCCCTGCCGTATCGGAACCAAGAGAATGCTGGAGATCCTCGACAAGATCACCCGCGGAAAAGCGACGATGGAGGACCTCGAAAAACTGGAAGAACTCGCACAGAACGTCAAGACCAATTCTCTCTGCGGACTCGGACAGACGGCGCCCAACCCCGTTTTGTCCACCCTCGCCCATTTCAGAGACGAATATATCGCGCATATCGTCGACAAACGTTGCCCCGCGCACGTCTGCAAGAAACTGATGATTTACGAGATCCAGCCGGACGTCTGCAAGAAGTGCAGCCTCTGTGCCCGTCAGTGCCCGGTGGGAGCCATCACGGGCGTGGTCGGCAAGGAGCCTTTCTCCATCGATCAGAGCAAGTGCATCAAGTGCGGTATGTGTATCGCTTCCTGTAAGTTCAAAGCCATCGTCAAGAAATAAGCGGAGGAAAACTCATGTCTAAAATCAATATTAAAATCGAAGGCGTACCTTACGAGGTTGAAGCCGGAATGACCATACTGGAAGCGGCGAAGAGTTGCGGATACGAGATTCCCTCTCTTTGCTCCTTCAATCACGGGGAATGCTCCAAGGGTTCCTGCCGCGTCTGCCTCGTCGAGGCGACGGGGGCGAGAGGACTCGTCGCTTCCTGCGTGTATCCCGTTTCGGAGGGAATGGAGATCAGAATTTCTTCCCCCAAGGCGGTCGAAGCGAGGAGAACTTCCGTCGAACTTCTCCTTTCCAACCACAACATGAATTGCCAGGCTTGCGATAAAAACGGAAAGTGCGAACTCCTTTACGTCGCCAAAGCCACCGGCGCGAGAGAAAAAATGTACGAAGGCGATAAAACGCCCGTCACGGTGGACATGCTTACTCCTTCGATCAAGAGGGATACTTCCAAATGCGTGCTGTGCGGAAGATGCGTCGAACGCTGCAAGAACGCGCACGGGCTCGGGATCCTCGGCTTCGAGAAGAGAGGGTTCAACACCATCGTCGCTCCCGCCGAGAACAGAAGTTTCGCAAACTCCCCCTGTATTCTCTGCGGTCAGTGCGTCAGCGTCTGCCCGACGGGCGCGCTGATGGAAGTTTCCGAGATCGATAAGGTCGACCGCGCGATGAAGGAAGGCAAATACGTCGTCGTGCAGACGGCGCCCGCGGTGAGAGCCGCGCTCGGCGAGGAATTCGGCGAGCCGATCGGAACCGCCGTGACCGGAAAAATGGTCGCCGCCCTTCGCAGGCTCGGTTTCAAAAAGGTGTTCGATACCAACTACGGCGCGGACCTCACCATCATGGAAGAGGCGCACGAACTGCTCGAGCGCATTCAGTCCGGCGGCACCCTGCCGATGATCACTTCCTGCTCGCCCGGATGGATCAACTATTGCGAATATAACTACGGCGATCTGATCCCCCATCTTTCCTCCTGCAAATCCCCGCACGAAATGTTCGGCGCGATTCTCAAATCGTACTATGCGGAGAAGATCGGCGTCGATCCGAAAGATATGTTCGTCGTCTCCGTCATGCCCTGCACGGCGAAGAAATACGAAAAGGACAGAGAGCAACTCGTCACGAACGGAATGAAGGACGTCGACGCCGTGCTCACCACGAGAGAACTCGGCAAACTCATCCGCCGCGCGGGTATCCGCTTCGATAAACTTCCCGACGAGGAATTCGATTACGACTTCGTCGGCGATTATACGGGCGCGGGCGTCATCTTCGGCGCCACCGGCGGCGTCATGGAAGCTGCTCTGCGTACCGCGGCGTATAAGATCACGGGCGAAGAACTCAAGACGGTGGAACTGACCGAAGTCCGCGGACTCGAAGGCATCAAGGAGGCCACTTACAATCTTGCCGGGACGACCGTCAAGGTCGCCGTCGCGCACGGCATGAAAAACGCCAGAGTGCTTCTCGATCAGATCAGAGAGGGCAAGAGCCCCTATCTGTTCATCGAGATCATGGGTTGCCCGGGCGGTTGCGTTGCGGGCGGCGGACAGCCGTACGTGAAACCCTGCTTCCTGCCCGACGAAGACGCCGACATTCTCGACACGTACAGGGAAAAGAGGGCTGCCGCGCTCTATCGCGAGGACGAGGGAAGACCTTTCCGTGTTTCCCATCAGAATCCCGCGATCATCAAGTTATACGAAGACTTCCTCGGCGAACCTTGCTCGGAAAAGGCGCATCACCTGCTGCATACTTCCTATGCGGCTCGTCCGAAATTCAAAGATTAAAACGCATGGAAACGGCGGACTTCGGTCCGCCGCTCTTTTTTTAACGGAAACGGGGCGGAAAGGGGAGAATCGCTCCCGCCTCCGTCAAAAAAAACGAA